>NZ_JASDDE010000062.1:0-23150 GCF_030407565.1 Pseudoalteromonas sp. APC 3694 | reverse complement strand
AAATACCAAACAGACTGCTGCAAATTTAACCTTGAAAGGTCAACAGACCCTAGTATATTGTCAAACTCTTGGCTAAATCTGTAAAAAAATGTAGCAGTCGTCCTGAATTTACTGAACCTTAATTTTATCGATAAGTATGCTGCTCAAGTAAAATTGCATCATGGGAGTTAACGCGCTGATCTCAGTACGTGTACATGGCCCATTTAATTTAGTTAAACGACTCAGTTTTGTAATGGTTTTATAAGCAGGGGCCGTTACTTCATTATTAAGCTCAGCTCGTTTAAGACGAGCCTGTTCGGTGTTGTGCTTGTGTATAAATGCAACAACTTCTAGCTCATTAGTGATCTTCTTTTCTTCGCTAAAGCTATAAACTAAAGGTTCACGATGAAAGCTTGCACTGTCAATTGATGATTTAGCAAACCAAACTACATCTCCCGATGCTTTGTGTGTAAGGCGCATACTAACTTGTGCCAGTATATTTGCGCATTGTTGAGAAGGGAATTGCTGTGCTACTTTTGAAAACAATGAATAAGGTTTTTCTGGCTGCGCTAGGATGTACTTAGCATCATCTATAAACTCAAGGTCAACTTGATGGATAGCTAACGTGTAATCACTATTATCGGTTGTGGTAACTTTTAGTTGTTTATCGTTAAGTGCTTGGCTAATTTGAGATACTAATGTGTCGGTGACACTTGCACGGTCTACGATCACTCTGACAGTCTGATTTTTTTTAATGTTATGTGCAGGTAATTGCACCGATTTTACTTTCGGTGAAGCATGCTCGGTTTCATATTTAAGTTGGTAAGTTTGACTCTTAAGCAAAGGTTTTGCAGGCATTGCTAAAGGTTCTGCAGGCTGCTTAACTACGGCACAACCTGAAGCTAATACAATAAAAAGTGATACAACTAAAAAACGCATAAATATTTTACATCCACTCAAAAGCCATTAATAGAACATATTGTACGTTAGTCCGAGCAAAAGTTCATGATATTATAGAGGCTGATTATGACTAAAAAAGAAAAATTAGCTAAGAATGAAGTATTTTAACTCCTTACCCTTTTATTTTTTTGCTTTATGTATTTTAGGGACGCATTTACAGGCAAGCGCAAGCACAGATCCTGACTGGGAAGCTTTTGTTAAAAATTATGGACGCTACGTAGAAAAAAAACTAAAAGTAAAAAAGATTCCGGGCGGAGCGCTTTCCATCGTCAACGCACAAGCGCGTGACTATATACATACTATGGGGCATACCAAAGTGCGCAGTGGGCAAAAAATTAATCCACACACTCGGTTTCGTTTGGCCTCAGTATCTAAAACGTTTGCAGGGTCGTTAGCGGCAAAACTTGCAAATGAAGAACAACTTAATTTGTATTTTCCTGTTAGCCATTACATTCCTGAATTTAAACAAACCGACTACAAAGATGATTTAAAGGTTTTTCATATTTTAAGCCATTCTAGTGGGCTAGTACCGAATGCATACGATAATTTAATCGAATCGCGAATGGGGTATAGCGATATTGTAGAAAAGCTATTAAGTGTAAAACCCATATGCGAACCCGGTGACTGTTATGGCTATCAAAATGTCATGTTTAGTTTAATTGATGACGTGATTTTAAAAAGCACCAACAAAACTTATACTCAGTGGCTCAATGACGCATTTTTTATCCCTCTAAAAATGAACGATGCAAGCTTAGGCTACGATGCCATGATGCAAGATAGTAACTACGCACACCCTCATGTGCGTGGGAAAAAGCGTTGGTACAGTGCCCGTTTGAAAAAGAATTATTATAAAGTCGCTCCGGCGGCTGGGGTAAACGCCAGCGCGTCAGATATGGCTATTTGGTTAAATGCGCAATTAGGGCAATATCCATCGGTATTATCCTTAGATGCATTGGCCACGCAAACGCGTCCTTATACACATACTAAAAAAGAACGCTACAGACGAGTATGGCGAGAGTACATGAACGAAGCCTACTATGGGCTAGGCTGGCGTGTGTATGATTATGATGATGAGACGCTTTATTACCACAGTGGTTGGGTGCAAGGCTACCGCAGTGACTTAGTGGTTTTTCCGCACTTAAATGTAGGCTTTAGTTTGATTTTAAATGCAGAAACTGGACTCATAAATGAGCTTACAACTGAGTTTATAAATCGCCTATTAGCATATAAACGAGAGAAGCAATAATGAACGCCCACATAAAAACATTGTTAATAGCATTATTACTTATTTGCCAACCCGCCTTTTCTGCCCCTGAACAGGTTTACTTGTTTCGACATAGCGAAAAACAAACAGGGGAAAATCAATTTCTAACTGCCCAAGGCCAAGCGCGTGCTGAGCACTTGGTTTCGTTAGTTAACACCTATCCAAACATAACGTTATTCAGCAGTAACTATAACCGTACCCTAAACACGGCAGCGCCATTAGCCGCGTATTATAATATTAAAGTTATTACCTATGATGCTGCTGATCTAATGACATTGAAAAAACAATTATTAGCACAAAATGGCGTTGTGGTAGTAATAGGGCATAGTAATACCACACCGCAGTTGGCTTCATTGTTGAGTAACCAAGCTATTGAAAGTATGGATGAGAGTCAGTACGGGCATTATTATTTAGTGAGTAAGCTAGAAAATAATAGTTATGAAGTTAAAACGCTGACAATGGGTTTTTAAGCAGGCATAAAAAAACCAGCAATGGCTGGTTTTTTTGTTTTCAGCCCCTAAACCACCTACTTCAGTAGGTGGTTATCATCAAATAGGCTTTGCCTGTAAAAAGTACTCATGTTAATTCCTTAGTTGATTTTTAGCGAAGTCACAAAAGGAAAAAACATGAGTAGATACGAGAAAGCATCGCATGTGTATTGGCGATGTCAATATCATATAGTTTGGACACCTAAGTATAGATTTAGGCTCCTTAAAAATAAAATAGGTAGGGATGTCTACAGGTGCATTCAGGTTTATTGCGAACAGCTTGGGTGCAAAGTTGTTGAGCTGAATGTACAAATAGCTCACGTACACTTAGTAGTAAAAGTGCCGCCAAAACTGTCAATTTCAAAGTTAATGGGCGCATTGAAAGGTAAAATAGCGTTAAAAATGTTTAGTAAATATCCGTACTTAAGAAAGAACAAGCTATGGGGTAATCATTTTTGGCAGCGAGGATACTTTGTTGATACGGTAGGCATAAACGAAGAAATAATACGAAGATATGTCAGGCATCAGCAGAAGGAGGAGAGACAAGAGCAAGCTCAGTTAACTCTGGAGTAAACAACGCCCCCTTTTAGGGGGCTAATTCAAAGCCACCTTCTTTAGAAGGTGGATCTTTTACTTTACCTTTAAATGGCTTATTAGCCACGAGGTAATTGAATTTTTTTCTCAGGGCTTTGACGATAAAGCACAATCGTATGACCGATAGTCTGTAATTTAGTAGCCCCTGTTTCGCGAACAATAGCATCAAAAATAAGCTTTTTGGTTTCACGATCGTCTGTTGGCACCTTCACTTTAATTAATTCGTGAATTTCTAGTGCGCTTTGGATTTCAACTACTACGCCTTCGGTTAAACCGTTAGAACCTAGTAAAACTACAGGCTTAAGGCTATGCGCCTGACCTTTTAAAAACTGCTTTTGTTTGTTTGATAATGTCATGATATTACAAATTTTGCTGAATATGGCTTGAATTAAGGGTATTCTAACGCCATCTAGAGAATATTACTAATTAGTTGCGTGTTAATTTATGACAAATAAAAAACAGTCAGCCAGTTCACAACGTTGGCTTAAAGAACATTTTGATGATAAATATGTTCAAGAAGCGCAAAAAAAAGGCTGGCGCTCTCGAGCTGTTTTCAAATTAGACGAAATCCAAAACAAAGATAAGTTATTGCGCCCAGCGATGACCGTTGTTGATTTAGGCGCAGCCCCAGGGAGTTGGTCGCAATACTTAGCTGAAAAAGTGGGTGACAAAGGCCAAGTGGTTGCGTGTGATATTTTACCTATGGACTCTTTAGCGGGCGTTGACTTTTTACAAGGCGATTTTCGTGAAGAAGCGGTACTTGATGCATTGTTAAAACGCATTGATGGTAAAAATGTAGATGTGGTATTGTCTGATATGGCACCTAACATGAGTGGCAATAACTCGGTTGATCAGGCAGGTAGCATGTACTTGGTTGAGCTTGCACTTGATATGTGCAACCAAGTTTTAAAGAAAAATGGCGCGTTTATTGTTAAAGTATTCCAAGGTGAAGGCTTTGATCAATATTTGCAAGATGTACGTAATAGTTTTAAAGCAGTGAAGATACGTAAACCGGATGCCTCGCGTCCCCGTTCTCGGGAAGTATATATAGTAGCGACTGGATACAAACTGTAGTACAGTTGCTTGGCGTTTAGTTGAATTTAAATTAATTGGATACAAGAGGTTAACCCCTTGAGCGATATGGCGAAAAATCTAATACTCTGGCTGGTTATTGCAGTAGTGCTTATGTCAGTATTTCAGAGCTTTAATGGCGGCGATCAAGTTGATCGTCAAACAAGTTACAGTCAATTTGTAAAAGACGCCCGTAGCGGCTCTATACAAGAAGTGTCCATTGAAAGTGGTAGTGGCACAATTACTGGCATAAAAAATAGTGGCGAGCGTTTTCAAACCATTATGCCTATTTATGACAAAGACATTTTAAATGATTTGTTAAAAAGCGATGTGAACGTTAAAGGTGTTAAACCTGAAGAACAATCGTTTTTAGCAAGCATTTTTATTTCTTGGTTCCCTATGATCCTGCTTATTGGTGTGTGGATTTTCTTCATGCGTCAGATGCAAGGTGGCGGTGGCAAAGGCGCCATGTCATTTGGTAAAAGTAAAGCCCGCTTAATGAGTGAAGATCAAGTCAAAACGACCTTTGCTGATGTAGCTGGCTGTGATGAAGCCAAAGACGATGTAACCGAGCTGGTGGACTTTTTACGTGACCCTTCTAAGTTTCAAAAATTAGGCGGTAGTATTCCTAAAGGCGTACTTATGGTCGGTCCTCCAGGAACAGGTAAAACATTACTTGCTAAGGCTGTTGCTGGTGAAGCAAAAGTACCGTTCTTTACTATTTCGGGTTCTGACTTTGTTGAAATGTTTGTGGGTGTAGGTGCATCACGTGTACGTGACATGTTCGAACAAGCTAAAAAAGCAGCTCCATGTATTATCTTTATCGATGAAATTGATGCGGTAGGGCGTAAACGTGGCGCTGGTATGGGGGGCGGCCATGATGAACGTGAGCAAACTCTAAACCAAATGCTTGTTGAAATGGACGGCTTTGAAGGTAATGAAGGCATTATCGTTATTGCTGCGACAAACCGTCCTGACGTACTAGACCCTGCGTTACTTCGTCCTGGTCGTTTTGACCGTCAAGTAGTGGTCGGTTTACCTGATATTCGTGGTCGTGAACAAATTCTCAAAGTACATATGCGTAAAGTGCCATTAGGCGATAACGTTGAAGCGGCCGTGATTGCACGTGGTACACCAGGATTCTCGGGTGCTGATCTCGCTAACCTTGTAAATGAAGCGGCTTTGTATGCTGCGCGTGGCAATAAACGTGTTGTTAGTATGGCTGAATTCGACGCTGCGAAAGATAAAATCATGATGGGCGCTGAGCGCAAGACCATGGTTATGAGTGAGCAAGAGAAAGAAATGACGGCTTACCATGAAGCTGGCCACGCAATTGTAGGTCGTATGGTGCCAGAGCACGACCCGGTTTATAAAGTATCTATTATCCCACGTGGCCGAGCGCTAGGTGTGACTATGTATTTACCAGAACAAGATCGTGTTAGTCACTCTAAAGAGCTTTTAGAATCAATGATTTCAAGCCTTTACGGTGGTCGTATTGCTGAGGCAATCATTTATGGTGAAGACAAAGTAACCACGGGTGCAAGCAACGACATTGAACGTGCCACTGATATTGCGCGTAAGATGGTGACTCAGTGGGGCTTAAGCGAAAAATTAGGTCCATTACTTTACGCTGAAGATCAAAGTGAGATGTACATGGGTGGCGGCGGTGGTCGCTCTATGAGCATGTCGGATGAAACAGCGAAAGTAATTGATGCAGAAGTACGTTTATTCTCAGACCGCAACTATCAACGTGCAGAATCAATATTGAAAGAAAACATTGATATTCTGCATGCAATGAAAGATGCATTAATGAAGTATGAAACCATTGATGCGAAGCAAATTGATGATTTAATGGCTCGTCAGCCTGTACGTGAACCACGTGATGCGCATGACCGTCATGAAGCTAAACCAGAAAAAGAAGGTGTTTCTAAAGACAAACCAGTTGATGAAGTACAAAAACCAGCTGATGAATCTAAAAAAGATGAAACAAACCTTGATGATAAAGCTGAATAATCGTTAAAATAACATATCCAAAAGCCCCGAAGTTCGGGGCTTTTTTGTATCAGTTTGATATAAATAACTAAAATTATCACATATTAAGGTTAGCGATGAATAATAAAATTAACCTTGCGCGCGGCCGAACGCTTGATTTTGCAGAGCCTGTGATTATGGGGATCGTGAATGTTACTCCTGATTCATTTTCAGATGGAGGCCAGTTTTTTAATACAACAGCTGCACTCAATCATGCGATGCAGTTACTTGATGAGGGAGCGACTATTTTAGATATCGGTGGTGAATCTACACGCCCAGGCGCACCTGATGTTAGCCTTGAAGATGAGCTAAAGCGTGTTATTCCTATTATTAAAGCTATTCGTGAGCAAAGTGACTGCGTTATTTCAATCGATACCAGTAAAGCTGAGGTGATGCGCCAAGCGATTGAAGCCGGTGCTGATATTGTCAACGATGTACGGGCATTGCAAGAGCCCGGCGCAATCGATGTGGTTGCACAGTTTCCTGAGGTAGCAGTGTGTTTAATGCATATGCAAGGGCAACCTCGTAGTATGCAACACGCTCCTCACTATAATGACTTAGCGGGTGAGATAAACGATTTTTTTAGCCAGCGAATAGCCGCATGTGAAGCTGCTGGCATTAAACAAAGCCAGTTAATTTTAGATCCTGGTTTTGGTTTTGGAAAAACACTAAAGCATAATTATCAAATATTGGCTCAATTTAACGATTATGCAAAATTGGGACTTCCTTTGCTCGCAGGATTATCGCGTAAGTCAATGATTGGTAAATTATTAAATAGAGACACAGACGATAGATTGGCAGGCAGTTTAGCTGGTGCACTGATCGCCGCACAAAACGGTGCACACATTATTCGTGTGCATGATGTAAAAGAAACCGCAGATGTGCTTGGCGTATATCAAGCCTGCAAACAAGGAGTACTTTAAATGAAAGAAAGAAAATATTTTGGCACGGACGGTGTGCGTGGTTTAGTAGGTCAAGGTCCTATTAACCCAGAGTTTGCGATGAAATTGGGTTGGGCTGCAGGGCGTGCACTCTCACTTCATGGCACTAAAAAAGTCATTATAGGTAAAGACACTCGTATTTCAGGTTACATGTTGGAGACTGCCCTAGAGGCTGGATTAATTGCAGCAGGTATTGATGTTATTCTTTTAGGGCCCATGCCAACGCCTGCAGTTGCTTATTTAGCGCAAACGTTTCGCGCTGAAGCGGGGATAGTGATCAGCGCATCACATAATCCTTATTATGATAACGGCATTAAGTTTTTCAATGGCCAAGGTTTAAAGTTAGATGATGAGGTAGAGCTACAAATTGAAGCGATGCTTGACGAGCCTATGACCTGTGTTGCTTCTGACAAGTTAGGTAAAGCAACACGTTTATCTAGCGCTGATGGCCGTTATATTGAATTTTGTAAAAGCCAGTTTCCACAAGGATTGTCCCTTGAAGGAATTAAAATTGTTTTAGATTGTGCTAATGGTGCTACATACCATATTGCTCCTTCTGTAATGCGAGAGCTTGGCGCAGAGGTGATCACTCATGCATGTGAGCCAAACGGTGTAAACATTAACCATGAATGTGGCGCAACCCATGTTGACACATTAAAGCGTAAAGTACTTGAACACAAAGCGGATGTCGGTATCGCCTATGATGGCGACGGCGACCGTGTGATGATGGTTGATCATAATGGCCGGGTATTCGACGGTGATGATTTGGTTTATATTATTGCTTGCCAAGCTGCACAAGATGACAATTTAGGCGGTGGTGTTGTTGGCACGGTTATGTCTAATATGGGTCTTGAAAATGCCTTAAAAGCAAAAAACATTGCTTTTGCTCGCAGTAAAGTCGGTGATCGTTATGTGATGGAACTGCTGCAGCAAAAAGGCTGGAAAATTGGCGGTGAAAGCTCAGGGCATGTGTTGAATTTAGATTTAATCAGCACGGGTGATGGCATCATCTCAAGCTTACAAGTGCTTGCTGCTATGGTAGCACAAAATCGTACACTTCAAGATTTAGGCGCTGGATTTACTAAGTACCCAATGAAAATGATTAACGTACGTTACACTGCCGGTACTGATCCAACTCAAGCACCAGAAGTACTTGCTGCAGTAGCTGAAGTAGAGCAAAGCTTAGCAGATAAAGGGCGCGTATTACTGCGTAAATCAGGTACTGAACCTGTTGTACGAGTGATGGTTGAAGCAGAACAAGAAAAAATAGTTATCGATAGTGCACAAAAAATAGCAGCGGTTGTCGAATCTATGAGCAAACAAACTGATTGATAACAATAACCTCTTGTAACTTTGGGCGAGTCGAGTTAATATCTCGCCCGCTTTCTAATGTGGAGTGGAAAAATGGCAGCACGCAAAGCGATGGTCGCAGGCAACTGGAAAATGAATGGTTCATTAGAACTCGTTCAACAACTGTCTGATGCTATTAACGATGTTAAATCTTCTGAAGTAAACATTGTTTTATTTCCTCCGTTTCCTCTAGTCCCAGCAATGATTGCAAGTGGTGTAACAACAGGCACGCAAACAGTGTCTGAAAATACCCCAGGTGCATTTACTGGTGAAGTAGATGCCGAGCTAATTAAGCAGCTCGGTGCGAAATATGTACTGGTTGGTCACTCTGAACGACGCAGCATATATAAAGAAAGCAATGATACCGTTGCTGCAAAATTTGCTCGCGCGCAACAAGTAGGTCTAACGCCTATTTTATGTGTTGGCGAAAGCGAAACAGAGCAAGAAAGTGGTCAAACAGAACAAGTAGTTGCTGCGCAGATTGACGCGGTAATTAATAAATTAGGTGTAGCAGCACTAAAAGAATCTGTGATAGCATATGAGCCCGTTTGGGCTATAGGCACAGGTAAGACTGCATCGCCTGAACAGGCACAAAGTGTTCACAAATTTATCCGTGACAAAATTGCTGCACTAGATAGCGATTTAGCACAAGGGCTAACCATCTTATATGGTGGTAGCGTTAATGAAAAAAATAGCGAATTATTATTTGCGCAAACAGATATAGACGGCGGCCTAATTGGAGGCGCAAGTTTAAAAGCAGAATCATTTACTGCTATCTGCAATAGTGCAAAAGGGACCGTATAAGATGTACGAAATTTTATTAGTAGTGTATTTAATTGTAGCTTTAGCGCTTGTTGGTATGGTTTTGATCCAACAAGGTAAAGGTGCGGACATGGGGTCATCATTTGGTGCCGGCGCATCGTCTACAGTTTTCGGTTCTTCTGGGGCTGGGAATTTCATGACGAAAACGACAACTGTACTAGCTACAATCTTTTTTGTGCTTAGTATTGTGTTAGGTAACCTAACTGCCGGTCAAATTAAAAAGACTGACGAATGGGAAAACCTAGAAGCGGCTCCAGCTGTTGAAACAGTGACGCCAGTTGAAGAAGATGTGCCAGTCACATCAACTAAAGAGCAAAGCTCTGACGTACCAAATTAATTTAGTTTTAAATCGTTAAGTTGTTTATTTACCTCAAATAAACATCCAGACTTAACACTAAGCAATAGCTTAAAAAATGCGGATGTGGTGGAATTGGTAGACACGCTACCTTGAGGGGGTAGTGCTTTCGGGCGTGGGGGTTCAAGTCCCCCCATCCGCACCAAATACAAAAACCAGTAGCAGCAATGTTACTGGTTTTTTTGTGCCTAAAATTTAAAATATTAAACAACTCTTTTAGGATTAATGTTGAACATTGGGGAGAACACTCTATATTTCAATTGTTAGTGTTTATGAAAGAATACTACTGTATATTTAACTTTATGTATAAAAAGCGTCTAAAGTTAAAAATAAAGTTAACATTTCTGCATCTTAAGCCGATAATAACTATAGATAATTAAACGGAGTAAATGAAAATATGGCTTCAGGTTTCTCTTTTAAAAACCTCAGCATAAGTAAGAAATTCATGCTATGACCAGTATCGCTGTATTCGCATTTTTAGTAATTGTTTTAATCAATTACTTTGCAATGAATGATAATAGGGCTGCACTTGATGAAATGGAAAAGCTTTCCTATCAAGTTGTTAAGCTTACTTCTGCTAATGTTAGCCTGTCGGAAAACTCGATGAGCTGTATACGCAGCCGTTACATTTGACGAGCAAGAGTTAATAGAGAAAGCTGTTAATATATACAACACATAAATCAGCAACATAAGTGCGGTTGAGCAAATAAACGCTTCGTATATTCATAGTGACACAAAAGTTCAGTTAGCATATTACGAAAAAATATCATCAAATATTGCAAACGGTATGGTAAATGCAGGTCAGTCTAAAGCGCAATGTATTGAACTTGAACCACAATTGCAATAACTGATGACTTTACTATTCAGAGATTACCAAAGTCTATTTACTTTAAAAGTAAAACAAAAAAGGTAAGCCATGGCTTACCTTTTTTATGGTTAAAAATAATTAACCTTCTTTATGTTCTTTACGTGCCTGCTCAATTTCTGCGGCAATTTCACGTGCTTTTTGCTTGGTTTTTTCAGTCAGCTCGCCAGCCGCTTCTTTGCTTTTAATCCATGCATCAACAGCTACTTCTTTGCCGTCGTCGTACATGTCTAAGCCCATTTCTTTACTCTCTTCAAGTAGCTCATTTAATGATTCATCATTTTTAAGCTCATTGGTTTTTTCCTTTACTTCATTCCAAGTTTCATCAAGCTTTTCTTTCACTTGAGCGCTTGTTTCTTTTGCATCTTGTTTTACTTCGTTGGCATCTTCACAGCCAGTTAACGTAATTAAAGTGCCTAATAAAGCTAAACCTGCTAATTTCTTCATTTACTATCTCCTTTAGAGAAAATTATATTTCAGGGGTAACTATACAACAATGAAAATGAACATAGCTGTAACAACACGATTAAGTTTTAAATTAATGGACGAACATGATTGGCCGCAATTATACGAGCTCGATCAAGACCCAGCCGTTATGCAGTATTTAACACAAGGTAAACCCACTTCGCTTGAAGAGATAAAAACAGTCAGTATTCCTAGAATGCTTGCTTATCGTAACGAGCGACAAGGGTGGGGGTTATGGCAAGTAACCTTGCGTGAAAGCAATACCTTTATAGGATGGGTGCTTGTTCGGCCGATGGGCTTTTTTTCAGATACGCCTGATTTTAGTGATATTGAAGTGGGCTGGCGGTTTAAGCAAGCGAGTTGGGGCAAAGGGTATGCTATTGAAGCGGCAGGCGCTATTTGTTCAGAGCTTGAAAAACAACGCCAAGTAAAGGCAATTAGCGCTACAGCACTGACCTCAAATGTTGGCTCAATTAATGTTATGAAAAAACTCGGTATGCAGCTACAACACTATTATATTCATACTGATGATGGCTCAAATTTAACAGCCGTACTTTATTCAAAGTCATGTGGATAATCTAATAACAATCCTAAGCTCTTTAAATGTGGCGTATAAATATTGACCTAGTGTTTGTTACTGTGCATTAATGTTTGCCATCAATGTATAAAAATAACCTAAGGATATGGGATGGGATCACTTTTTTCACCACGCAAGCTAATTATTAGCAGTGTCTTAATAATACAAGTAGGCTTTTTTAATGTAGCGGCTAAACAAAGTGCGGTGGCGATGCCCGACACATTTAGTGCCCACGCTGCAAAAGCCGTGTTAGAGCAAGGCGGCAACGCGGTTGATGCCGCTATTGCTGCTCAGTTTGTATTAGGCGTTACGCTCCCCGAAGCGGGTAATATTGGTGGCGGTGGGTTTATGCTTATCCATAAAGATGGGCAAGGTGATTTTATAGATTACCGCGAAACCGCGCCCAGTGCCGCGCATCGTGATATGTATTTAGATGAGCAGGGGCAAGTAATTGAAAATAAATCTATTTACGGCATACACGCTAGTGGCGTGCCTGGCAGTGTCGCAGGAATGTGGTTAGCCCATAAAAAGCATGGTACGTTACCGTGGAAAGCGTTAGTGCAACCTGCGGTAACATTAGCAGAGCAGGGCTTTGTTGTGCCTGAAAAGTTGGCTCAGCTGATTGAGGACTATATAGCGCATCTAAATAATAAAAACATTAAAGTAAATTTTGCCAGTTATTTTGCTACAGCTACGGCAGGTGCGCTTTTTAAACAACCAGAGCTAGCTGCCACACTCAAACGCATTCGCGATGACGGTCAAGATGGCTTTTATCAAGGTGAAACTGCCGCAATTATTGCAAAATTTATGCACCAACATGGCGGGATCATTAACCAAGATGACTTAAAACGTTATCGTGCTAAATCGCGGACTCCTATAAAAGCGAACTGGAATGGCTACCAAGTGCTTACTTCACCGCCACCAAGTTCAGGCGGCATTGCTATATTGCAATGGCTGAAAATGTATGAGCTTAAAAAACCAACGCCTGCACAACAACATAATTCAGTAGGGTATGTGCATTTATTGGCTGAAATAGGTAAGCGAGTATTTGCCGATAGAGCAGAGTATTTAGGCGATCCTGATTTTTACCAAGTACCTACAGCAAAACTACTTGCAGAAAACTATCTTAAAAACCGTAGTAGCAGTATAGATTTAAAGGCTATTTCAACCACCGAAAACATTAAACCCGGTTTAAAAGAAAGCGAGCAAACCACTCACTTTTCCATTGTCGATAACATGGGTAACGCTGTAGCTAATACCACCACCATTAATTTAGGCTTTGGTAGTGGTGTGGTGGTAGAAGGCGCAGGCTTTATTTTAAACGATGAAATGGATGACTTTAGCGCTAAACCCGGGGTTATGAATGTATTTGGTGCCATTGGCGGCAAAGCAAATGAAATTCAGCCGCATAAACGTATGCTCAGCTCTATGACCCCCACTATTTTACTCAGTAATAATCAGGTGAAAATGGTAACAGGGTCGCCAGGTGGCACTACTATTATTAGCTCGGTGTATCAATCGATACTCAACGCGATTGAATTTAATATGAGCGCCGATGATGTGGTAAATAGCCCACGTTTTCATCATCAGTTATGGCCAAAAAATGTGATCAGAGCACATGCCGGCTTGGAGCCATCAGTAAAACAACAGCTAATAAAAATGGGTTACACAGTGGACGAACGCCACTTTGGTGATATGCATGTGATTATTAATCATAATGGCAAATTAGATGCGGCGTCAGAGCAAAGCGGTAGAGGAAAAGCAATCGTGTTTTAACATTAGCGTTTGCATGGCAATCCCCCCAAACTCTTGTTTGGGGGGATTGCCAATAGAGTATTACTTATTATTGGGTATTAACCTATTGCAGGTATTAGCCCTGCCATTTGCAGGCATTGCGCACTAATAATTGAAATACCACACAAAGCGGCTATGGCCAAACCAATATTACCGCTTCGTACTTTATAACCGCTTTTTTCAACGCCTTGACGCTGTTTGTACACCATACTCACCGGTAAAAATACTGCCAATATAACCAAAGCAATGGCCGCATAGCCTAATGCCATAATAAAGCCTTGCGGGTAAAATAAAGCAAATCCAAGAGGAGGAACAAAAGTAATAAGTGCTGTTTTAATTCTATCTGTGCCCGTATCTGCTTTTTTGAATGTGTCGGCAAAAAAGTCAAACAACCCCAAGCTTACCCCTAAAAATGACGTTGCTAGAGCTAAGTCGGCAAAGAGTTTTACCGCAGTAGAAACATTGGCGTTATTGGCAATATTGGCCACACTGGCTACAAACCCAGTTAACCCTTCGCTTTGTAGTAATTGATCTTGGCTCATTATGCCTTGGCTTAATACTTGCCAAAAAATATAAATAACCAGCGGTAAAGATGCGCCTGCAATCATAACTTTGCGCAAGGTTTTTATGTCAAGTCCGACATATTTAACAATAGAAGGAATAGAGCCATGAAAGCCAAAAGAGGTAAATACCACTGGAATAGCCGACAGTATTAGTCCTTGCTCAACAGGCATTTCCAATAAATGTTGGCCATGTACATAAGGTGTTAACATATAAAACAAGCTAGCTAAAACCACTATTTTTATACTAAACAGCACTCGATTGAGCTTATCAACTTTACTAGTGCCCAAAGTCACCACGCTTGCAATCAATACGGCTAAAATAACGGAGCCTAATTGAGGAGCAATACTAAGATTAAACCCAGTATTAATGCGCTCTTGTAGCTGAGCACCGCCACCGGCTATGTAAGCAGCGCACAGTGCATAAAATAAAAATATCATCGAAAAGTTAGCCACATACTGGCCACGTTTACCAAGCCAAAGCTTAGCCAGTGTATTTAAAGTGGCGTCGCGAGGAGCGTATTGGTGAAGCTCTAACATAAGCAAAGCGGTGTAGGTCATTAGTAACCAACATCCTACAATTAACACCATTGCAGTATTAAATCCCAGTCCCGCAGAGGCAATGGGGAGGGCAAGCATACCTGCACCTATGGTGGTTCCTGCAACAATTAACATGCTACCTATTGTTTTATTTTTAAGCACTTAATGATCCTGATTAAACGTGAGAGACACGCAAGATATAACTAGTTGTGTAAAACTTAAATAGTTTTGTCATAAAAGAGACAAAATAAAATGTAATCTTCTATTTACAACTGTATTAAAAAAGCCAAAATCATCAAAAAAAGGAAATTTAACTTATTAGGGTCTGTTGACCTTTGCGGATTAATATTTGTTCAAACTAGGGGCAATTTAATCGCGGCGCGAGGTTTGTAACCTAGTGGGCTAAGTAAAAACCGAGCAACAAAGAGTTAATTGCCCCTAGGCAGAACCCTTCGGGCAGCGTCTGTTTGGCATTAATGCTGCGTTATCGCCTATTTATGGGGAATAACCACACCACATAAGCTCTGCCTTGCCTAAATACCAAACAGACTGCGGCAAATTTAACCTTGAAAGATCAACAGACCCTAATATAAATGAAAAAATAAAAAGCTAAATGTTAATAATTAAAAGGGAGGTTGTTTGCTATGTATAAAATAGGCATCACAAAAATGGTATGTATTGACCGAAAGCGTTATCCATTACACCGTCGGTCGAAAAGGAATACGACAATTTACATTTTAGCGATTTGAATCACTAAGCGGCGGTTTTTATCACGGCCTAAAATATTGTCATTAGTATCTACAAAGCGTTTTTCACCAAAGCCTTCAGTAACCACTTTAGCTTCATCAACGCCTAAGCCAACCATGTAATCTTTAATCTCCTTAGCACGCTTTCTTGATAAATCGAGGTTATTCCAACGACCGCCATAACTATCGGTGTACGATGCAATACTAATTGATTCTATACTCGGGTCGTTTTTTAAATACTCAGCAATTTTATCAAGGCGTTGTTGCGATGACTTAGTTAACTTACTGCTATTAGATTCATAATTCATTATAGTGAACGAAATATCTTCAAAATTGTATGGCAGCAATTCGTCTCGGCATTGTAAAAACGCCCAATACGCTTGCTTAAAATTAACATTAGACATACCCACGGCAATTTTATCGGCACTATTTTGCCAGTCCTGGTAGTAAAAAGTAGGTTGGTTCCCTTTTTCAAGCTCAGTTAGCATTTCCCACGCTGTTTTATTACCTAATTCACCATCAAACTTTTTAAGTAATTTCATATCAGCAATATCACGGGCAGGGCGGCCTGCTCGCCAGCTAGGTGGTACCGCTTTTAAACCGGCAATCGCGTAATTTTCTGGGCGCACCACCATGTCTAGATTAAAAGTGAGATCTTTATTTTTACTTGCTGATGCTTTAAAAACAGCTTCACCATAGTAGGGAACTTCATGATTTAATTGGCATTGCAAGCGAGTTGTTTTAACCAAGTTCCAATTTGAATTATCTTGGTTAGCCGTGTACTGGCGCATTGCTGCAGTTGTATTCAAACTATACAGCACACTACTAATGCCTAGGCTAATAAATAACAACTTACACTTCATCGAGAATTCTCCAGTTATCTAGCTCTGCCAAAAAAGTGACAAAAACCGTAAAATATTACGCAACAGCAAATAATTCAGCGCAAACGCTAATTACCTAGCAAGTAACATGCCTATAGTTTAACTGCAATTAATCAATAAATCCCCTAGCCGACAGGGGCTCAATTTTGACATAATAGACAGCTAATCCCTATAAACCAAGAATACTATGGCAAATACTGAGCAAACACTTTTCGCACAACGCTTTCGTGGCTTTTTTCCTGTGGTTATTGATGTTGAAACCGCCGGTTTTAACAAAGAAACCGACGCACTACTAGAAATTGCAGCGTCCGTTTTAAAAATGGATGATGAAGGGCTGCTTAGTATCGATCATACCGTTCATTTTCATGTGCAACCGTTTGAGGGGGCAAACATTGAGCAAGCTGCCATTGAGTTTAATGGGATTGAGCCTTTTTCAGCACTGAGAGGGGCAGTCCCAGAAGAAGAGGCGATTAAAGAAATTTGTAAAGTAGTGCGCAAAGCGCAAAAAGCCGCAGGGTGCCAGCGCTCTGTGGTGGTTGCTCATAATGCCGCTTTTGATCACGGCTTTTTAAATGCGGCTATTGAGCGTAATAATATCAAGCGCACACCATTTCATCCGTTTGTTAGTTTTGATACCACATCACTTGCTGGTTTGGCATTAGGGCAAACGGTACTAGCTAAAGCGTGTCGCGCGGCAGGAATAGAGTTCGATAATAAACAAGCACACTCTGCGTTATACGATACAGAACGTACTGCTGAACTGTACTGTTTAATTGTTAATCGTTGGCAGCAACTAGGTGGTTGGCCACTTGCTGTAGACGAAACACAACAGAGCGAAGACGAAGCTAGCAACCAAGATTAGAAAATCAGCTCATAATAGTGAATACTTACTTTTTTGGGCTGAGCCAGTCTTAATATGCGTTATTAAAACGATTGCGTTATTTTACCTTCACTGTGAGTGATTAAATGTGGTGGATAATTACGCGAAAAGCTAATTGATTCTCGTGCAATTTTAAGCTCTACCCCAGGGTGCATAAGCTCATTAACTTTTAAGCGACTGAGCGCTAAAAGCTGCGCCATTTTCTTTATTAGTAACTGCTTTTGCTGATTGATGCTGGCGCTTCGGTTTGCTATGTGTTCTTCATTCGTTGTTATTTTATTCAAAAACTGCTGACGCTGTGCGCTTGCAACTTGTTTATTAATTCGCTGGCGCGCTTGCTGTAGTTCAATTGACTTACCGATTAAAACTTTTTCAAAGTCAGTGATTTGCGCTTGTTTTTGTTTTAGCACATACCATCGCTGTGCGATGCAAACACGGGTTTTAGTTCCTGCTGGTGCGCCTAACTCGCCTGTTTCAATGCGCATTGCATCGAGAATATGGCCACCAATAATTTTCCCTTTAGGATCTTTTGTATTGCCCACCCTAATTAGATTTCCGGCACTCAAGTCACAATGTAATGATTGGCGATCTATTAGTAAGTTTTGATCCGTTTTTATGTCACAGTATTGAGAGTAACCAAGCGCAACGGTTCGTTTAGCTAAAATAGAACAGGTAAATGGCTCATCGGCTTCTCGCTTTCTGCCAATTGCACCCTTTACTATTGTGATGGCGCTATCACTTTTGAGCTGCGCCGATTCAACAAAGCCTAAAACAGTAATATCGCCGCTGGCGGTCACTCGCATGCCATCTTTTATATCACCACTGACTATAATACTGCCATCAAATTCAACATGACCAGTAGTGGGATCAATATTATGAAAACATAAAACATCATCAACACGCATACCACGGGGAAGGGCAACCGGTACGCCAGTACAGTCGGCAATTAATAAGTTGGGGTTGTCAGGCGCAATTTTAGTGCCGTCAAAAGGTTGTAATTTATGTTCTTTGCCAGGGGTTGCAGTTAGTACATCACCAAACACAGTAAACCCATCAACCCCCGATGTTGCTGGAATGCGCCGCATTAATTCACAACCAGGTTTTACAGTAATAATATCACCTAGGTTTCTCATATCGACTTTACCACCGCCTTTAGCTTGTGGGCTAAGTACGCGGTCTTGCGCTGTGCAGCAAAGACGTACAAATTTGGCATCGTTACCCACTTTAGGTGCACGACCAAAAGCGACTTCGGCGTAATGCGTACTTCCTGGGGGTTGTTCGAACTGTTGCGCCAATAACTGTTCTAATGCATGAGAGCTAATGCCTTTTACAACCCCTGCTTGTGAGAACTCTTCAATCGCTTGTTCCATGCTAAGCAATTTACCGCCCTTGGCAGTAATAAGGGTAGCTTCAACGAGCATATTCTTTTCATCAATGTTAATGGTTAGCTTTGCATCAATGGCTTGAGCAATTACTAAAGAGGGGGCTTCTTCGGCGTTATTTTGAGCAAACAGTTTACCAATATTGCTAACAATAACCTCACACTCGCAATATTCTGACTGGCCAATTAATTCAATAAGCTGTGTTGCTGTTGAGGCTAAACCTGAGACATTAGGGTGGGAGAGCAAAGAGATATACCCCGTTTGCTCATCAAAAGAAAAAACCGACATTTATAAATCCTCTAGGTAATATGCCTGTTATTATTTTTTATATTGTATTAGACCAAGGTCTAGCCTTGCATTTGAGCATAAAGCACCATCATTGTTAAGTAATTGTTTCTTAATTGTTCAATATTTTACATTTACATGTGTGTTTGATGCATGATTAACCAACAAATAAAATAAAACGCCTAAGGTGTTGAGTATTCGTAGGTTACTCGGTTATACTGCTTGTACGCTCTGAATGAGTAACCTTATTCAGGGGCTGATTAGGATTCGACGGAATTCAAGAAGCCCGAGGTGCATGTCGAGGTGCGGTTTGCCTCGTAAAAAAGCCGCAATTTAAAGTAATCGCAAACGACGATAACTACTCTCTAGCAGCTTAGGCTGGCTAGCGCTCCTTCCATGTATTCTTGTGGACTGGATTTTGGAGTGTCACCCTAACACCTGATCGCGACGGAAACCCTGGCCGGGGTTGAAGCGTTAAAACTAAGCGGCCTCGCCTTTATCTACCGTGTTTGTCCGGGATTTAAAGGTTAATTAAATGACAATACTAAACATGTAGTACCGACGGTCGAGGCTTTTCGGACGGGGGTTCAAATCCCCCCAGCTCCACCAATAAAGGTTTTTAGATACGTTGCTAAGAACCGTAAAAGACCCGCAACGCTAGTTAATTCGAGCCTTGCGGGTTTTTTTATGCCTATAGTTTAACCATTAGTGACCGTTTAAAACTTGTAACAACCGCGATTTGTTGTAACACTAAACGTAACAACTGGAATTTTACATAGGGATCGTTGTTACAAATGGCTATTCACAAACTCAAAGCAAAACAGGTCGAATCGGAAAAACCAAAGGATAAGGAATTTAACCTTACTGACGGTGGCGGTTTAACATTACGAATAAAGCCCAGTGGTGGTAAGTTTTGGCTTTATAACTACACAGCGCCAATTACTAAAAAACGTAAAAATATGGGGCTTGGCTCTTACCCTGATATAAGCCTTAAAACTGCTAGAGAACGTCATAAGAAATATAAAGCCCTAGTACTTGAAAATATCGACCCTATCCACCAGCGCCAGCTAGATGAAAAGCAAGCACAAGAAACACACCTACAAACATTTAAAGCAGTTTCTTTAATGTGGTTTGAAAAAAAGAAAACAGAAATAAAACCACAAACAGCACAAGCCGCTTTAAATCTGCTAACTAATCATGCCTTTCCTGCGTTTGGTGATGAACCAATAAGTAAATTAAAAGCCTTTCAAGTAATAGAGCTAGTGCGACCCATAGAGGCAAAGGGCAGTTTAGAGACTGTAAAAAGACTATGCCAGCGTATTAACGAAGTAATGGTGCATGCGGTTAACTGTGGGCTTATAGAAGCCAATCCACTAGCGAATATAAGGCAAGCTTTCCAAGCGCCTAAAAAAAGCGCTATGCCGTCTATTGAAGTGGATAGATTGCCAGAGCTTATGAGCGCCTTAAATCGCGCCAGTATTAAGCTTACAACACGTTGTTTAATAGAATGGCAGTTACACACCATGACACGCCCTAATGAGGCTGCAACAGCTAAATGGCAAGATATAGACTTAAATAGTGGTGTGTGGGTTATACCTGCCGAGCAAATGAAAAAGGGCAAAGAGCAACGCGTACCCCTTACACCGCAAACACTCGCTTTACTTGAACTAATGAAACCATTAAGCGCACACCGACAATATGTATTTCCCGCAGACAGAGACCCACGCAGCCATACAAACGTGCAAACAGCCAATGCAGCAATAAAGCGTATGGGATTTAAAGGCGAGCTGGTGGCGCATGGTTTACGCTCGCTTGCCAGTACAACGCTTAATGCACAAGGGTTTGATCCTGACGTAATAGAAGCGGCACTCGCGCATGTTGATACAAACGAAGTAAGGAGAGCATATAACCGTACAGATTACTTTGAGCGTAGAAAAGTGATGATGTGCTGGTGGTCTGAATATATCGAAAATGCGGCTAGTGGGAGTAGCTCCTTGGCAGGGATCAAGGGGTTGAAAGTAATATGAAAAGAAATGAGTTAGTTACTTACTCTGAGCTTGAGGGTAATAAAACCGTTAACTATTTAGCTAAAAATATAATGATAGAATTGGGGTTAAAGGATCATGAAAATAACACACTTATACTGAACGGGATAAACCTGCTTGTGATGATTGCAACCTCTAACATTGAGCAGGCAACAGATGGCACTAAATCTGACTTAATGAAAAATGAAATTGCTGAAATATCAAAGCTTGAAAAAAAACTATCAGAAATAAAAAAAATAAGAAATGATTTAAGGTATTACAAAGGTGAAAAAGTACGTGAACAATGGAGTTCTATTGATACCCTTGAAAAGGATTTAACAAATTTTAAGCTAAAACATAGAAAGCTAACATCTAAGGATTATTTCATTATTCGATTGTTTGGTGGTTGGTGCAGAGTTGCTAATAAAGCAGGCTTAAACGATGACAAAAAAACTATGTTTAGAAAAATATTGGTTTGTATATTTGAGGAGTATCACATTTCAGGCTCTAATATTGATGCAGTCAAAAAAGCTATTAAAAAGCTAGAAAGGGAAAATCTTCTTTAATTTTTTAAATTATCTTCCCCGTTAGCTACTTTAAAATCTCATAAATTACCTCTTAGTTTATTAACAACACTCAACAAGAGGTAACAAGATGGTAGATATTCTTAAATTAATTCGCACCAAAGAGCTAATGGAAATTGTTCCTTGGGCTCGAACTAAGCAGCAAGAAAAAATAAAAGCTGGACTAATGCCCCCACCAATATCAACTGGACAACGTGGTGTCGCTTATTATGAAACAGAAATAAACGCAACGCTTGCCGTAACAATAGTAGGCTATAACGATGAGCAAATTAAAAAATTTGTTTCTGAACTTGTAGCAAGACGCAAAGAGTTACTAAAAAAATACACTCACTTGGAGGCAGCTAATGATTAATTTAAATGAACTGCCAACACCAATCACATTAGAATATTTGGAAAAATTAGCACCAGCAGCTTTTGAGGAATTAGTTCGAATGGACATTATTCACCGCTCAATCTTGCTCGCTTGGCTCAACGGTCAATCTACAAGCCCAATTGGTAGAGGGTATGCCGATGTTGAATTAGATAAGGAAGATGCAAAGCATAGCCACCTTAAAATGAAATGCTTTATTGATTATCAAAGTAAGCGTGAGGTTGGGTTAAAGGTTTCTCACTCTATGACAGAGCTACAACGATTTGAGTTTTTCAATAAACGAGCGGCTCAGCGTGAAAAAGTTAAGCATAAAGTCAAAAAGGAAAGAGAGCAAAGGGCAAAAAAGAGCCTTGTTAAAATCCTTAAACAACTTGGTATTAAGCAGGTTAAAACCATTATTGTGACCGAGCATTTAAAGGTTACTGGTGCGGCTAATGAGCCTGTCTTTGATAAGGAAAAACCGACTAATAGTTAGTTAGACGGCTTTAGATTGGTTATTTCGAGGGCTGGTGGCGAGTAGCTAAACTGCCACCAGCTTTAAGCATTATATAATAAGTAAAGCTCATAATAAAAATGCTTTCAGGTGAGTTTCCACTAACATTGAAGGGCGTGTGTATCCAGTCTTTTCCCTTAAACCTTTTTTATTGCGGTCTTTAACGGCAGTGGTTTATAGGTTTGTTTTCATTAAAAATGAAGGTTGTTAGTTACTACTTACTGTATAAAGTCGAGTTAGCCAGCCGTGGAACAATGACACTAGTGAAATCACCCCTTTTATCATTCGGATATTTATATTATCTAATAGGAAGTATTTGTGTCTAATTATCAGTATGTGAGTCACTCACCTGTAATTTGCCATAAACAGAACATTTGGCAAGTTCATACGTCAAAGAGCGGCATTTACACAGCGCAAATGAAGAGTATGTTAGATCAGCTTGAGGCAGTTTTAACACACTATAGCCAAGTTTTAGTTTTACGATTTGATATCGGTATTCCATATCAAACAAATGATAACCGTTTTATTATTGCTGTTATGGAAAGTTTAAGCGGTTTTATAAAGCAAAGGTATAAAATGCCTATCTTTGGCTACCATTGGACGCGGGAGCAAGAAAGAGCGAAAAAGCAGCATTATCATGTGGTAGTTATTCTTGATGCTAACAAAGTATGCTACCCAAGTAAGATAAATGAATTTATTTTAGAAATGGGAAATACATTGGGTGTGCGTCCATGGATACCAAAAAATTGTTTTTATAGATTTAAACGAAATGAGCATGATAAAAAGCAAGGCGCTGCATATTCCGGAGCATCGTGAACAGTGATTCCGGCCCATCGTGAACACCCGTTC
>NZ_JASDDE010000061.1:0-23248 GCF_030407565.1 Pseudoalteromonas sp. APC 3694 | reverse complement strand
AGGGACACGAGGATTTTCAATCCTCTGCTCTACCAACTGAGCTATCGAGGCACTTAAACAGTGCTAATTAAAAATCTTAACGGATTTTTAATGCAATTCCCAGCTAGCTCTACTGACTGGCTATCTGGGCGTGCGGCGTATTAAACGAGTTTTGCCCCTACAAGTCAACTTTTTTTTTATTCTTTATAATCGTTTGAACGGTTTTCAAACAACTCGAGGCTATTTTCGTTAATACAGTGTATTTATCCAACAAAAGAGTTTAAAAAACGTAGTGAATTATTTTTTTTAGGTGTTACGATTAATAACCTTCGGTACAGGCTTACCGTTTTAATAATAAGACCACAGGAAAACTCATGCAGAGCAAGCCCTCTTCAGCAATAAAAGGCCTACTACCTTTATTCTTAGTTAGTAACCTTATAATAACCGCATTATTTGTAGTCGCCTTTGCGCTTTATTCACAAAGCAATGCGGATAACAATACATCTGCTCCAGCCTCTAGTGTATCGTTAACAAAACTTGCTGAACGTCTTGATCAGCCTTTAGTAGAAGCATTAACAATATACGGGCAAGACAAGGCCACACAATTACTCGATATCACCACCTTACTCAATGATGATTATAAATATACGCTCCACCGTTTTAATGCCAATAATCAAGCCGAGTTAGTTTATAGCAATAACAGTAAAGCAATTGCGCCTTTAGCTGTTAATAAACATATTAAAGAACAAAATACTCTTCATCATTTAATCTCATCAGAGGGACAGGTAATTGGAGAGCTTATTATTGAGCAAACACAGTCCTCAGTTACACCATCAAATCAACACTCACAACTAAATGCCTATGTTGTAGCCTTTGCTGCACTGGTAGTGCTATTTGTATTAGCATTCATGTTGAATAAATACATTAACAAGCGATTACATAAAAATACTGATTCACTTACTCAAGAACTAAAAGAAATTACGCAAAATGATAACTATCAAAGCACCCTAAATGAGCAACTAGAGGGTGGTTTAGAAACGGTAGCTCAACAAGTTAATTTGTTACTCAAAAAGGTGAGTAAGGTTCAAGCTGACGATCAAGCGGCGAAAAAAGAATTAAAAAAATTACAAACAAGCCTTGAAACAGAAGTACAAAGCAGAACCTTTGAGTTAGAAAAACAAACGCAAAAAGCGCTAAAAGCCAGTGAAACTAAAACCACCTTTTTAGCCACTATGAGTCATGAAATAAGAACACCAATGAATGGCGTAATCGGTACCATTGATTTACTTCGTCAAACAGAGCTTGATGGTGCACAACAACGTTTAAGTACAATTATTCGTGAATCTGCATTCTCGTTACTCAGTATCTTAGATGATATTTTGGATTTTTCTAAAATTGAAGCAGGAAAGCTCAATATAGACCAGACTCCCTTCTCTGTTGCAGATACACTAGAAGAAGTCGCAAAGGTGTTATCGTCAGTTGCAAAAAATCGTCACCTAGAACTCGATTTATCAATTGCACCCGATATTCCTAGTAATCTTATGGGCGACTCAGTCAGGGTTCGCCAAGTACTTTATAACTTATGTAGCAATGCCATTAAATTTACCAGCACTAACGGCTCTACCCAAGGTAGGGTGAAAATATCGGTTGAAGTTGCACACAACACTGCCGATCATTTTACACTCCGTTTTTGTGTAGTTGATAACGGTAAAGGAATGAGTCAGTCTCAATTAAGGAAAATATTCAGCCCGTTTACTCAAGCTGAAAGCTCAATTACCCGAGAATTTGGCGGTACAGGACTTGGGCTTTCAATTTGTAAAAGCTTAACCGAGCTAATGCTTGGTACTATACATGTTACAAGCCATGAAGGGATTGGTAGTGAATTTACCGTTGAACTGCCTTTTTCAACGGCAGGTAAAACTGAATTTGCTCATAAAAATACACTCAATAATAAACATGTTGTTGTTGTTAGTGACAATGCTGAACGCGGCAAGGTAATTTATCGTTACTTGTCATTCATGGGTGCCAAAATAACCTATGCCCATGAGCAAAAGGACATAGAAAATCATCAAGACACAAAGGATATTATTTGGGTTGTTGATGGTATTGACGACATGAGTAGCATTAGCACCTTGCTAAGAAGTTTACTTTATTCACTAGAAGATAATAATCAGCAAATGGTGGTATTAAGTAAGCTAGATGAAGCCGTTATTAATCATAAAAATATTTTTTATATTAATGCTTCACCACTGTGCAAATCTAACTTTATGCTTTCAATTTTGGTTGCGGCGGGCTTACATAAACCTAAGCAAATAAAAAAAGCTAAAAGCATGAATCATTACTTAAATTCAGAAGAAGCACTCGCTGCAAATAGGCTTGTTTTATTGGTAGAAGATAACTTATTAAACCAAGAGGTACTTACCGAGCAGTTACACATATTAGGGTATAGTGTGGAAGTAGCGAATAATGGTGAGGAAGGCATAGAGATGTGGCGTAAAAACAGCTATTCGCTCATCCTAACCGATTTACATATGCCGAAAATGTCTGGCTACGATATGGTTGAAAAGATTAGAGAAGAAGCTTCATTACTCGAAGCAATCGATGCCCAACCTTATATTATTGCTGTAACAGCCAATGCCTTAAAAGGCGAAAGAGAGCGCTGTTTAGCTGTGGGAATTAATGACTTTATAACTAAACCGATTGAGCTAAATGCGCTTGAGGACATATTAAATCAATGGAGCGATTTAGATAATAAACAGCCAAAACAAATTAGCTCAGCTGAAAAGCCAGCCATGCCTATTAATATGGAATCTGCCAATAAATATATAAATGGTGATGATGCTAAAAAAATTCGCTTCTTTAAAATGTATTTAGAGCAAAGCCAAGAACAAATTAAATCAATCAACTTTGCGGTACTACAAAAGAGTCAAAGTGAAATTATAGCTGCCTGCCATCAATTGAAATCTATATCAAAAACAGTGGGGGCTAATATTGTGGCTGATTTAGCGCAGTCATTTGAGGATAAGTGTAAGGCTGATGAAATCAATGCCGATGAGTTAATTGAGATGAGAGATGAGCTCGAAATTGAATATTCAAGAGCAGCACAATTTTTAAAAGAACAAATTAGAAACCACGATCAACAAGATGACTTGATTTAACTAAACTGTTCATAGATATGCACAACAAAAAAGGGCTTTTATAGCCCTTTTTTAACGATTATTTTTCTACTGGCTTATAGCCTTCAATCTCAACCTCTTTACCTTCAAATAAAAAGCCAACCATTTGCTTTTCTAAAAAGGTACGATGTTCTGGGTCCATCATATTTAAATGCTTTTCGTTGATCAGCATCGTTTGTTTATGCTGCCACTGTCCCCATGCTTCTTTAGATATATTATTAAAAATCTTTTCGCCAATTTCACCAGGATAAAGTTGAAATCCAAGGCCTTCAGCTTCTTTTTGTAACTTTTGACAAAATACAGTACGTGCCATGATTTATTCTCTCTAACGCTAAATGCTGCTAGTTTAACCTATTGGGCTCATTTGTTTAACCAACTTTTTAGTCGGTGCAGCTAAACCCACCTCTATTGATTGATCAAGTGGATACCATATTAACTGCTTGTCGTTCACCACATCAGGAATTTGCTGAACATTGAGCACATGTGGGTTTATGGTTAGCTCAAAATGTGAGAACACATGGGTAAAAGGCGCTAATATCTCAAGTTCACTTTTTAGCCCTTGTTGTGCTAAAAAAGTGTCGAGCTCGCTGTGCTCATTAAATTCAAAAAATCCAAATAAGCCGCCCCAAATACCGCTATTTGGGCGCTTTTCCATGAGTACTTTGTCGTCATGTTTAATAATTAACTGATGACAACTTTTTTTAGGCACTGCTTTTTTAGGTTTAGAATGTGGAAACTCTTTAACCTTACTCGCATTAAAAGCACCACATTGTGTTTTTAACGGGCATGCTTCACAGTCAAAACGACTTCGTGAACAAAGGCTTGCCCCTAAATCCATCATAGCTTGATTAAACTCAGTCACATTATTTTTAGGGGTGAGTTGTTCACTTAAATGCCACAGCTGATTTTCTACCTTTTTGACACCATACCAACCTTCAACCATGAAAAATCGCGCAAGCACCCTTTTTACATTGCCATCAAGAATAGGATGATGCTGCCCCAACGATAAAGATAAAACAGCACCGGCAGTAGAGCGCCCTATTCCGGGTAAATCCATCACCTCTTCAAGTGTGCTGGGAAACTGGCCTTGATATTTGTCTCGCACTATTTTGGCCGTTTTATGCAAGTTGCGCGCGCGTGCATAGTAACCTAGACCAGTCCAGTGATGCAAAACCTGATCTTCATCAGCATTTGCTAAAGCAATAATATCGGGAAAGCTTTGCATAAACTTTTCGAAATAGGGAATAACAGTCACAACTTGGGTTTGCTGCAACATCACCTCAGACACCCACACTTTATAAGGTGTTTTAGCTAATTGCCATGGCAATGTTTTGCGCCCATGGAGATGATACCAATCAACTACTTGGTTAGAAAACCAATCAGACTGCTGCTTTTTTAAATCCAACATATTTACTTTTTTACTAATGCTCAATGGCGGCTCAGTCTATTGTAGTTGTTGAAAAGATCAAGCTATAACGCCCTAGAGCTTGTCAACCCCGCGCGGGTCAGGGATAATACGCAACCATTTTTAAACACATTGTTTTGTCAGGCCAATAATATGAGTGAATCAAGTAACAACAACCTTGAGCAAGCTAAGCAAGAAGGTAAGTATATCCGCACTATTCGTAGTTTTGTAAAACGCGAAGGCCGATTAACCAAAGGCCAAGCCGCTGCAATCGAAAAATGCTGGCCAACAATGGGGCTTGAGCATAAAAACGGCCTACTTGATTTAAACGCAGTATTTGGCAATGACAATGATGTAGTGCTAGAAATTGGCTTTGGTATGGGCAAGTCATTGGTTGAAATGGCAAAAAATGCACCACATCTTAACTTTATCGGTATAGAAGTACATCGCCCAGGCGTTGGCGCGTGCTTAATGGATGCCGACGAAGCAGGCGTTACTAATCTTCGTGTATTTGAACACGACGCCGTTGAAGTCCTTGCAGATTGTATAAGCGATGAAAGCTTATCGACCTTACAATTGTTCTTTCCTGATCCATGGCACAAAAAGCGTCACCATAAGCGCCGTATTGTACAAACTGAGTTTGCAGAAAAGCTACGTTCTAAATTAAAAATTGGCGGCGTTTTTCATATGGCAACCGATTGGGAAAACTATGCAGAGCATATGCTTGAAGTAATGCAAGCAGCACCTGGTTACAAAAACCAATCAGAGACTAACGACTATGTACCTCGTCCTGATTTACGTCCGCTGACTAAATTTGAACAACGTGGCCATCGTTTAGGCCATGGCGTATGGGATTTAATGTTCGAACGTACTAAATAACCGTTAATTAAATAATCAAGTAAGGTAAAGCCATTTATGAGCGTATTAACCAATCCGAGCCTATTATTACTTCGCAACAGCGAGGAGCTAAAAGGTAAATCAATATTGGTGGTCAACTTTGTTCAAGATGGCTTTTTAAATGAGCTAAAAACGCTCAACCCACAAAGTAAAATAACGGCTTTTAGCTATAACCATGCAAATGGTGAATTTGCTAAAAACATATCGGGTATAAATGTAGAAGTTAATCACACGATTAGCGCCGGTGAATATGATTTAGTAATTCTTTATTACCCCAAGTCTAAGCCCGAGCTATTAATGGCATTAGACAACATACGCGCCGTGATAAGTAAAGAAGCTGAGCTGCTAGTCGTTGGCGAAAACAAAAGCGGTGTAAAATCAATTGAAAAGCAACTCGCCGGTAAAACGGCGTTTAGTAATAAAATTGACTCTGCAAAACACTGCGTTTTATATTCATTTTCAGAAATAACCCTGAATTCAACATTTGATATTAGTACTTATCACAAAGAGTTTGTGGTAAACGTAAGTGATATTGAGTTTACTGCTGTAAGTATTCCTGGCGTGTTTAACCATGGCGGCCTTGATGCAGGCACTAAAATGCTATTAGAAAATGCACCAAATATAAAACACGGTAACGTTCTTGATTTTGGTTGTGGCGCGGGGCTTATTGCTACGTTTTTAGGGCTAAAAAATCCGGCTCTTACATTTACATGTAGTGATGTAAGCGCACTAGCTGCCTATGCAACAGCACAAACGCTTAAACTTAATAACGTTAATGGTGAAGCCGTACTGAGCGATGGTTTAAACAGCATTGCAGGTAAGTTTGATTTAATTATTAGTAACCCACCATTTCATACCGGTATTGCAACTGACTACACAGTGGCCGAATCGTTTTTAAATAATGCTAAACAGCACCTAACTAAAACAGGTAAGCTCACTATTGTTGCTAATAGCTTTTTAAAATATCCACCTATTTTAGAAGCCCAATTTGATAGTTATCAAACGGTGTTTAAAAATAATAAGTTTGCTGTATACAGTAGCTAAAACTTATTATTAATCCCCTATCAAAACATAAATATGCGGTATATTAGCCGCATATTTACTTTATGACGTAGATTAACTAAGAATAAATAGTGTAATTAAGCTAATCTTTTTGCTTCACTTTTTCCTGTTTTTGCTAAACTAGTATTTATTACATTCACAATTGACACGGATGACCCTCTCGCAATGCCTAAAACTGTAGAGCAAAATAGCATTCGTAGCATATTGTTTAAAACCATCATGCTTATAACAGCCATCTGTTTGCTATTATCTCTTTCTATTTCTACTTACTTAAGTACACAAGAGCAAAAAAAGCAGCTGATTAGTAAACTTGTGCTGGTGTCAGAGATCATTGCCTTTGATGCAATGCCGTCATTACTAAATAAAAATAGACCTGCAGAAGAAAGGCGGTTAAAGCTTCTTCAACAAGTTTCATCGGTTACAAACTTACATATTTATGCGCTAGATGAGCAAACAAGAAAACCAGTATTTTTTACCAGTTTTAATGCCCGAAAATCGCCACCTGTACCAATCAAAACAGACAGTATTAACGACTTTATAGAACCCCAAGTAGGTGATGAGTTTATTGAGTACATTACTCCAATACTCAATAATGATCAGTTACTTGGTTATGTGTATATTAGGGGCAGCTTGGATAACTTAAATAAGCTTATCACTAAAAAAATTATAATTGATATTGCCATTATCGCTTTAATACTTATCTTCATCTCTTTGATTATTTTAAGGCTACAAAAAAGGATAGCCAGCCCAATAGAAAATTTAAGCTTGTTACTGCAAAACATAGCTAAAAATCATAACTACTACGCCCGGGCGCCTTTAACAAACTTAACTGAAATAACCCGGCTTTCTAATAGCTTAAATGTAATGCTGGCGCGAACACAAAGGCAAATAGAGCGCCACGAAGAAGATAAAAAAGAAATTAAGCTACTAAACTCAAATCTTGAAGAAAAAGTAAGCCAACGAACCATCGCGCTCAGAGAAGCAAATAAAGAGTTGCTATCTACACTTGAAAAGATGCACCAATACCAAACTCAAATTGTCGAAAACAAAAAAATGGCTTCATTAGGGCAAATGGTGGCAGGTGTAGCTCATGAGGTAAATACCCCTATAGGGCTTGGGATCACCGGTTCTACTTTACTAAGGGATAAACTCGCGGAGCTACAAATTAACTTTCAAAATAAGTCATTGACTGCCAGTCAATTTGAGCAATTTACTAACGATGGCATTGAAAACTTAGACCTCATCTACAGTAGTTTAAACCGTGTCGCAGAGCTTATTTCTAACTTTAAAAAAGTGGCCGTGATCAAAGATGATGAAATCACTAGCACCGTTCATTTACAGCAGCTCATAAACGATACATTATTGTCTATGGGGCAAGAATTAAGAATAAAAAATCCTAAAGTTCTTATAAATTGTCCAGCAGATTTAACCGTTGAAAGTAAAAAAGGGCCACTGCAGCAAGTTTTCCATCAACTAATTTTAAACTCCCTACTACACGGATTTGTGGCTGGCGGTGACAATGTAGTGCAAATTGATATTGTGGCAACAAACACAAAAACACAAATTACCTACACCGACAACGGCCTAGGTGTAGAGAGCAACATAAGAGCGAAAATTTTTGACCCCTTTGTTACCTCAAAACGCGGTCAAGGAGCCAGTGGATTAGGCATGCATTTAGTTTACAACTTAGTGACCCAGGCTTTGGCTGGAGAAATTGTGTTAGATACTGAGTATCAATCAGGAGCACGATTTATTATTACGCTATTTTAAAAAGTGAAATAAATCCGTTGTCTGCTCTTGAATTACGACTTTATGACCATACTAAAACAGCACTCATTGAACAGTTGTATCATTAATGCTGTATTTCCACATAATTAATGAACTTAATTGTGTTTAACATATCACATACATTGATGAAAAATTGTAAAGTGATATAATTTCGTTTTGAATTAGTCTGATTATTTTAAGTATCTTTAGGTGGTTGATGGATGTATCAATTATTAAAGGAAATGGCTTCGACTTTATAATTCAAGTTATACATCCAACGTTAAGTATCAATTAAGCCGCGGTTTTTAATAATAGTTTAAGCGCGCAGCTGTTTTTATCTAATTTGTTTTTACTTGTTAACATTTAGATATAATCCTATAATTCTAGTAGTCGGTTTTGATGATCACACCGATTTTAAAATAAAACACTCTACAAAAAGGTTAATTAAAAATGCAAACGCCAGTCATTCTGATCGTAGAGGATGAAGACGTAACTAGACTAAACCTCGTTAGTTTATTTGAAGCCGAAGGTTACAAAGTTATTGAAGCCATTGATGGCGATGATATGCATGATAAGCTTACAAATAACGATGACGTCAATCTTGTAGTTATGGACATCAATCTGCCAGGTAAAAACGGGCTTATTTTAGCTCGCGAATTACGCCAAAAACGCAAAGTTGGTCTTATTTTCTTAACAGGCCGTGACAACGATGTAGACCGTATTTTAGGTCTTGAAATTGGTGCTGATGACTATATTACTAAGCCTTTCAACCCGCGTGAATTAACTATTCGTGCTCGTAACTTAATTACGCGTACTGCATTAGGTGGTGAAGAGTCTGCTATTGAAACAAATGGCGTGATCACCTTTAACGGTTGGGAACTTGACGAAAATAGTCGCTGCCTTACTTCTCCAAACGGAGACGCGAAACGTCTACCTAAAGGCGAATACAGAGCACTGCGTTTAATGCTTGACTCTCCGGGTCGTATATTTAGCCGTGAGCAACTAATTAAACACATGACTGGCCGAGAGCTTCGCGCTAACGACCGTACGGTTGACGTAACAATTCGTCGTATCCGCAAACACTTTGAAAGCGACAACTCAACATCTGAGTTAATCAGCACCATCCATGGTGAAGGTTACCGTTTCATTGGTAAAATCGATAGCTAATTAGTTATTACTCTAATTGCTGTAAAAATAAATGAAGGGCCTGTTGCCCTTCATTTATTTTATCTGTTAACTCCTCAAGCCACACAGCTAACACTTCGTCACTTTGCTCCAGCGCCCCATGCTCCATTTGCTTTGCATGCAACTGAACATCATTAAGACCGACCGAACCAGCCGCACCTTTTAACTTATGCGCAACCGATTTGTACTCTTCTCTATCAGCAGCGTTTAACGAAGCTAACAGCTCTTGTTGGTACTGCGGATTTAGCTTTGCGAACAACTGGCTACTGCGTTTAAATACTTCAACGCCCATCGAATTTACAAAGTCTTCAATGGTTTCAACATCCAACAAGTCAGTATTAATTTGATTTAATAACGCTTGATTGACCACTCGTTGAGGAGCCTTGATTTGCGCTTGCTTAATGCCAAAGAGTTCAGCGAGCATATTATCTAACTTGCTTGTGTTTATTGGTTTAGCTAGTGCGCCTTGAATAGAAATACCCTCAAGCTCCTCTTCAGCACTGCGTACATTGGCCGTTAATGCCACTATTGGAAGCTGATCAAAATGACTTTGAGCGCGAATTTGTCTTGCCACTTCGTCACCATTAATATCAGGCAACTGCATATCAAGTAAGACTAAATCTAAGTCATCTTCAGTTTCGACAAACGATAAAGCATCTTCACCCGTTTCAGCCCACAGCACTTCGTGTCCACGTTGCTCTAGTAGGTTAGTAGCAATTTCAGCATTAAGTGGCACATCCTCCACTAATAAAATATATAAGCTACGCCCAACATAACTATGTTCGGTAGGAGCACTACATAAATTCAGCGGAATTTGTACCGTAAAGCAGCTGCCCTCTCCTGGGGTACTATTAACCGTTATTGTGCCTTTCATTGCGCTTACTAACGCTTTGGTGACAGCTAAGCCAATACCTGAACCAATGGCATTGGTGCCTTTAAGATCTGGCGCTTTATAGTACATGTCAAAAATGCGTGTTAGTTGCTCTTGTGGAATGCCTTCACCGGTATCGAGTATTTTAATAATAAGCCAAGGGCCATCTTCACGGTTTTCTCTGGCACAATCTAAGGTTACGCTCCCTTGTTGAGTAAACTTAACAGCGTTATTAATTAAGTTCCACACCACTTGGCGTAAACGGGTCGGGTCAAGCAAAGCATATATGTCAAGCATGCCAGAACGCTTCACTTCAAACGAAAGCTCTTTTTGCTCAGCAATAAGGCCTGCAAAGTTAACTACATCGTTGATAAAGTCCGAAACATTAATTTCGTTGGCGGCAATATCTAACTGCTCACGGTCAATTTTATCTAAATCTATAATATCGTTGAATATATTACCTAGTGTTTCGGCGCTTGAAAACACGGTATTACACCAACTGCGTTGCTGTTTGTTTAATTCGGTATCCAGTAGCATGCGCGTTAAGCCCACAATACCATTAAGCGGCGTGCGTAACTCATGGCTTAATGTGGCAATAAATTTCCCTTTATCTTTATAAGCTGTTTCTAGTGCCTGCGCAGCTTCTTTACGACTGGTAATATCACGGCCAAACGCAAGTAAACCAATGTAATCCCCTTGTTCATTAATAAAGGGAAGTTTACGCAATTCAAACCACCTAATTTCACCGTTTACTGAGTACTCCACATCTATAGTTAAACCTTGGTGCGTACGCTCAACCTGCTCATCGGTTCTGAGTACTTCTGATAAAAAGTGGCTTGGGAATATTTCTTCTGCGGCTTTACCAATAAGTTCACCACTGGTTTTACCCATCACCTCTTCAAACATTTTATTACAACCGGCAAACACCCCGTTGTTATCGCGGTAATAAAATAAATCCGGCGAGGAGTCTACTATTGAGCGCAGTAACATGCCTTGCTGTGCGAGTTCTTGTTGTGTTTTTTTACGCTCTGCAATTTCACGCCTAAGCTCTTCTATTGCTCGGTGTTTAGCATGAAAAGCCATTTTACGTTCGTCAATTTCAATGTTTAAACGGTTAATATTGTCTTTGAGGGTTTGATTTAAAAGCTTCTCTTGTTTTGTGGCACTATCTAAATAAGCATAAGAGGCATCAAGTTGCCGAATAGAGTTTAATAATATGCTGATAACTAAAGGAGAAACAACCGAGGTAAAAAATACCACGGCGAGTATATCAACCAAGTTTACTTCGCCTATGGCAACGTAATAAAACATACTCGATAAAACCAGCGATATTGTCAGTAATAATGCATAGCAAATAGCAGCAGTTTTAAACTCACCAAAACGAGTTATTGAACTGGAAAGAACTCGAACCCACGGGTTCAAAGAAGAATCAGTCATATATCAGTTTTTCTCTTAGCTAAATGCTTAGGGTCTGTTGACCTTTCAAGGTTAAAGGCTAATTTTAGCATTTTCTATCAGCTATTTTCATGTTGTGCGACAAAAACAATAAAATTTTATGTTTGGTGTTATTTGCTGCATTTCAGCAAATCTTTATTTAGTGTAAAATGCGGCGTTTTAAATATTGCAAATAACGAGTAACGTATCATGCAAAAAACTATGCCAGATATTGCTAACACGGCTGCCGCTTTACAAACAGGTAAATTAGACTGGGTAGGTATGGGCGATATAGAGCTGCCTTTTATTTTTGAATCTCTTGATTTAGCTCCTGTTACCGTTAATGCAAAAGCCCGCGCCTTTGTTAATTTACACAAAGAAGATGCTAAAGGCATTCATATGTCGCGACTATTTTTAGCGCTGGATCACCTCTCAACTGAGCAACAGGTCAACCCACAAACCTTAGCACAAGCCTTAGATACCTTTATCACCAGTCATGAAGGCTTAAGTGATAAAGCACACATTGAATTTAAATTTGAATTGCCGCTACGCCGTAAGTCATTACTTAGTGGCAAAGCAGGTTGGAAAAGCTACCCTATTGTACTTACCAGCACTATCAATCAAGGTGTCATTAGCTTTGAGCTCAGTGTTGATGTGACTTATTCATCAACCTGCCCCTGCTCTGCTGCACTGGCTCGCCAATTAATTCAAAACGCATTCAGCGAAAAGTTTTCTCAAGAAACACTCACTCAATCAGAAGTTTTAGAGTGGCTTGGAACAACTCAAGGAATTGTTGCCACCCCGCACTCACAGCGTTCAATTGCTAATGTTAAAGTAAAGCTAGATCAAAATATTCAAGAGTTTGATGTAGTTAACTTAATTAATTTACTCGAAGATGAGCTTAAAACACCAGTACAAGCTGCGGTAAAACGTGAAGACGAACAAGAGTTTGCTCGCTTAAACGGTCAAAATTTAATGTTTTGTGAAGACGCAGCACGAAAAATTAAAACGACGTTAGAGTCAAAAGAGTTTAGCGATTACTTCCTGCAAATTAACCATTATGAGTCTTTACATGCTCATGATGCAGTTGCGATTGCCGTAAAAGGTATTGAAGGCGGCTATAAAGCATAATAGTGCTCATCCCCATTCGTTAATAAAACAACCATAACAACTATTTGGGCACATAAATTGCTTTAGAAAAGCAGTGTCAATTTGTTGTTATGGAGTTACCGTATGGAATTCGCTTTATTATTAATATTAGTGCTAGTTGTTGGGGCATCTGTCGTTGCGTCAAAATTTAATGATGACGGCGGAAACCCTTATCCTTTTACTCGTAAGCAAAGTGTATTTACCCAAGTAGAAGGGGCGTTTCTGAATTTATTAGAGCGCGCTGTTGGCGATCAATATAAAATTGTTAGTCGCGTTAAACTAATCGATGTGATTGACTGTAAACAAGGCCTGTCTGTTAAATCTAAACGTGCGGCAATGGCTAAAGCAAAAAATAAGCAGCTCGACTTTGTTTTAGTAGATAAAGAAAAAATGACCATAGTGGCTGCGGTTGACTTAGTTAATAACGCCAATAAAGATGGCCACAAAGCACAGCGCGACTGGTTTGTTAATGGCGCATTGGAAGCCGCAGGTATTCCACATATTCGTATGAAAGTGAAGGCAGGCTACCGCCCAAGCGAAGTACGCGATGCAATTATGTTTAAATTAGGTAAGCCAGCGGCATCTAAACCTTCACGACCTACGCGTGCTAGAGTTCATAAACCGGCGGTATTGTCTCCTTCTCAAGCAAAGGCACAATCAACAGCCCTTGCTGAAATATAATCAATAAGTTTATAAAGTGCGGGCTTTTTAAGCTCGCATTTTTGTTTGTTTTACCCCACGTTATTTTTTGCAGTATAATCACCGTATTCAAACTCAGGAATTTAACACTATGAATGTTGGTATTATTGGCGCAATGGAGCCAGAAGTTAAAATTTTGCGCGAGGCGATGCAAAATCCACAAGTTTTAACCAAGGCTGGTTTTACTTTTTACACAGGCGAGCTTGCAGGCAATACCGTCACTTTAGTGCAATCAGGTATAGGTAAAGTCGCTTCGACAATCGCAACCACATTACTTATCGATAACTTCAATCCAGATTGTGTTATTAACACAGGCTCTGCCGGTGGATTCGACCCATCACTAAACGTTGGCGATGTAGTAATTTCATCTGAAGTACGTCATCACGATGTTGATGTAACAGCGTTTGGTTACGAAATTGGCCAAGTACCACAAATGCCAGCAGGTTTTACTGCTCACCCTAAACTTGTAGAAGCAGCCGAGCAAACAATTGCACAAATTAGTGAAGTAAAAACCCTTGTTGGTTTAATTTGCACTGGCGACTCATTTATGTGCGACCCTGTTCGTATTGAAAAAGCACGCAGTGACTTCCCTACAATGCTAGCAGTAGAGATGGAAGGTGCATCAATTGCGCAAACGTGTTTTGCACTTAATACACCATTTGTTGTTATTCGCTCAATGTCTGATATTGCAGGCAAAGAGTCGCCGCAATCATTTGAAGAATACTTAGAAACAGCCTCTATAAATTCATCAAAAATGGTCGTAGCTTTACTTGAGAAATTAACGGCGGTTACGCTGTAAATGCTCAATAATATTGTTCAAAATCATTTGGACTTTATTGTATTTATTTGTGCGCTCCTTGCTGAGCGCTTTTTACCTTTAGTAAGTTGGTATCACCCTAACCACATACTCTCTGCTATTTTTAGCGCTATAAGCCAGCGTATTTATAAAAAAACAGACACCAAGCAATATCATTATTTAGCAGCCTCAATGGCAAGTACTCTTATACTTAGTACTGTGCTTATTATTGTAGTTTTACTGCTTCAGTTTGCCTTTTACCCCGAGCTGTTATCAGGTCTTATTTTATATTTATGCCTAGAAAACAGTAGCCTGAATAAAAAAGCGATACGCATAGCTAGGCTAGTCAAAAAAAATCAAAAATCGACAGCACGCGAATTATTAAAGCCACTAGTAGCCCGTGAAGTTAATGCACTTTCAAGCCCCGGGATCATTAAAGCCATTATGGAAAGTGTCATACTTAGAACGGCGCGTCATTACTTTGTGGTAATTTTCATATTTTTAGTATTGGGCCCCGTCGCCGCTCTCGCCTATCGTTTAATCACTTTAATTCAACAGGCGTGGCGAAGTGATATAGCCCCTAATAGCTCTTTTTTGATGCCGCTTAAACTGATTCTTTTTATTGTTGAGTACATTCCCATACGTTTACTCGCGCTGACAATTGCCTCACTAAAGACCAGTAAAAAAAGCATGCATTATATTAAGCATTATGGCCGACACTTCTATCAAACCAATACAGGCTGGTTACTTAGTGTATGTTCTGCATCTTTGGGGGTACAACTTGGTGGGCCTGCTATTTATAATACACAGCGTTTTAATAAAATGCGTGTCGGTGTAGAGCGTCTTCCCAACGCCGATGACGTACCACAACTACTCAATACACTTAACCAAACTCGCTTTTTTTGGCTTCTGATTATTATTAGCGTTGAAGTTATTAAGGCTGTTCTCGTTTTTAAGTTCGCATAAAAAAACCAGCCGTAGCTGGTTTTTTTATAATGTCCGAAGTTTTAAGCTACGGTGATATTTGCAAATTTGCGTTTACCTACTTGATAAATAGCCGTTGTGCCTTTTGCAATTTCCAATTTGGTATCGGTAATTTTGTCTTCGCCGTTAAGCTTTACTGCGCCTTGTTTGATCATACGCATGGCCTCTGAAGTACTCGCCACTAAGCCAGCTTCTTTTAGCAAGTTAGCAATTAGAATAGTGTCTTCATCAATGATAACTGTCAGCTCTGGAATTTCATCAGGTAGTGCTTTTTTCTGAAAGCGCTGAATAAAGTCATCATTAGCAGCTTGCGCATCGGCTTCGCTATGGAAACGTGCAATTAACTCTTTCGCTAATTCAATCTTAATATCGCGCGGGTTAGTGCCTTGCTCTACACGCTGTTTTTGCGCTGCAATTTGCTCAATAGAAAGGCTACTTAGCAAATCGTAGTAACGCCACATTAGTACATCACTAATTGACATGATTTTACCAAACATGTCGCTAGGCGTATCAGTAATACCTATGTAGTTTCCTAGTGACTTTGACATTTTCTGAACGCCATCAGTCCCTTCAAGTAAAGGCATCATTAGTACGGTTTGAGGTTTTTGACCTTCATCTTTTTGCAGCTCACGACCCATTAATAGGTTAAAACGCTGATCGGTGCCGCCTAGCTCAACATCTGACTCAAGTGCAACTGAATCCCAACCCTGTACTAGTGGATATAAAAACTCATGGATTGCGATAGATTGACCGCCAGCATAACGCTTTTTAAAGTCATCACGCTCAAGCATACGCGCCACAGTTTGGCGCGCTGCCAATTTTATCATCCCCGCAGCGCCTAATTTCTCCATCCATGTAGAGTTAAAAGCAACAGTTGTTTTAGCTGGGTCTAAAATTTTGAAAACCTGTTCTTTATAGGTTTCGGCGTTGGCAAGCACGTCATCACGTGTAAGTGGTTTACGGGTCACATTTTTGCCCGTTGGATCACCAATCATACCGGTAAAATCACCAATTAAAAAAATAACCTCATGACCTAAATCTTGAAAGGTTTTCATTTTATTAATGAGTACAGTGTGACCTAGGTGTAAATCTGGAGCCGTAGGATCAAAACCAGCTTTAATTTTTAGCTTTTTCCCCGACTTTAATTTTTCAACCAACTCATCTTCAATTAATATCTCTTCTGCACCGCGTTTTATCTCTGCTAGAGCGGTTTGTAAATCCACTGTGTGTTACTCCAAAAAATTCTGACAACGAAGGGGTGTAATATGCTCACGGTTTATTGCTAGCGCGTTATCACAAAGCAAATAAAACTATTTAGCTAACATAACAAATTTCCACCTAATTAGAACAACTTTTTTAACTAATCGCAGCACCAACTAAAATGCAGGGTGTACGTTCTAAAAGGGGATATAAACGAGCGATTAATAATACGCCAAAAGTGTTTATCACAAACTAAAAACAGTTTACAAATTAATCACTTCTCGTAATTAAACCGTTTTATAAGCTAATTTAATATTATGATGAAAAAGCAAAGTATCCAAGAATATAAAATAGTGTAACAGTTCAACTTTAAACACAAACAGCCTGAATACCCTATGATTTTAGCCTAATTTAACTCGAGTTTAAATCTACAAAATACTAGTATTCACAGATTATTCGTTATATCCTGCAATATAACCTATTTATTATCTTGACAGCAGAAAAAGGCACGTTATGGTTCACGTGGTTAACACGCTCCCCAAAAAACACAAAATGCTTATTCTAGGTTTGGTTTCTGCTATTGTTGCCTTAGCCTTTCTTCCTTCTGAAAAAGCCACTGCATCCAAAGACAATAGTGAAAACACACTAGAAATTGGTAAGCGCTATGAATTACAAATTAAAGTAGGTGAGAACGAAAAACTCACTGACCTAAATTCAGAGCAGGCAGCACAAAAACTTCCAGAATATGATTTTGTCGATCACCAAGTTAAAAATGGTGACAACTTAGCGATTATTTTTAAGCGTGCCGGTTTTTCTGCGCAAACGCTGCATAAACTTGTAAACACCAACGCTGAAACACGTAAGCTAACTAAAATTCACCCAGGTGAAACGTTAAGCTTTGCTACCGCCGAAGACGGTTCATTAGCTCAATTACGCTACGTTATTTCTAAAACGGATACGCTATTCGTCACACTTAATGACGAAGGCCAATACGACACCTCAATTGACAGCAAAGAAATAGAGACATTGAGCAAAACAGCCGGTGGGGAAATTTCAAGTAGCTTTTGGACCTCTGCAATTGCAGCAGGTTTAAGTGAACGCCAAATCATGAACTTTGCCGATATATTTGGTTGGGACGTCGATTTTGCAAACGACATTCGCAAGGGTGATGAATTTGGCTTAATTTATGAGTCTCATTTTGTTGACGGTGAGTTTATTGGCACCGGTAAAATTATTGCCGCTGAATTTATAAACCAAGGCGAACGTTACACCGCTATTCGTCACACAGACGGTAACTTTTACACCCCTGAAGGCCGTAGTATGAAAAAAGCCTTTTTGCGTGCGCCTGTTAATTTCAAATATATTAGTTCAAGCTTTAACCCTCGCCGCCTACACCCAGTTACAGGACAAGTGAAAGCACATCGCGGCATTGATTACGCTGCACGCACAGGCACGCCAGTTGTATCATCGGGTAATGGTAAAGTAATTAAAGCAGGCTATAGCAAATATAATGGTAATTACGTATTTATTAGCCATGGTACTCAATATGTTACTAAGTACTTACACCTTAACAAGCGCCTAGTCAGAACAGGGCAAAAGGTAAAACAGGGAGAAAAAATAGGTACTGTTGGCTCAACTGGTCGTGTAACCGGTGCGCATTTACATTATGAGTTTTTGGTTAACGGCGTTCACCGTAACCCTAAAACCGTAAAACTACCTAAGTCTGAACCATTACCTCGTTCAGAGCTTGCTAAATTTAAGCCTATTGCTGATAACTTTATCGCACAACTAGAGCGTAATCGTGAGCTACAACTAGCACTTAGATAACCACTTCACTGATTAAATAAAAAAGCCTTTGTTGGGGTTACCCGCAAAGGCTTTTTTGTGTGTGATATTTAAGTTTCAATCTTAATTTACAAGTACATAAATTAGCTGCACAACCAAAGATATCATGACTAATGGCCAAATATACTTGCTGTATTTGGTAGCACCCTCTAGCCCCATTTTACTTTGGTACTTTTCTAGCAAAGGAATAATGATCACCAAAGCAATCACTAAGCTAATTAAAATGACAAATATATTCATATCAACACCTTTGTATTATACCAATTCGTTTAAATAATATTGAAACGGGTATTAACTTACGGCAAAGCGCAGCCTTTCGCGCTAATATATAACTCATACCAATGCTCTCGACTTAAGTTAATATTAATTGCATCACTCGATGCCTTAATACGATCTACATTAGTTGTGCCTATAATTGGCTGAATCGATGCAGGATGGCGAAGTAGCCATGCCAATACAATAGCTTCTGCACTTGTGCCATATAAAACGGCAAGCTTACTAACTAAAATACTCGTGTTTACATCCGCTTGTGGCGCTTTTGATAGGTCACCGCCTGAGTATAAACCTTGGCACAAACTGCCCCAACTCTGAATTTGAATATCATGCTCACGACAATACTCAACACACCCTGGGGTAAAGTTAATATCTTTGCCATCGGCATTACCTACATAAATGCCCTCATCAACCCACTGATGTTTTTGTAAACTGGCCTCTATTTGATTTGCTACAATTGGCATATCTAAAGCGCGCTGCAAAAACCTTATTTGATGTTGAGACATATTAGAAACTGCAAAATGACGCACTTTGCCACTTTCTTTTAAACAGCTAAATATTTGCGCAACTTCCTCCACCTCCATTAATGGATCAGGGCGATGCAACATAAGCACATCTAAGTAGTCGGTATTTAATCGTTTAAGTGAGCCCTCAACAGAACGCTCAATCCAATCAGCAGAAAAATCATAACGCTGCGGGTTTTTCTCATCAGCAAAGCGAATACCACACTTAGACTGAATATACATTTGTTCTCTAAGCTCAGGACGCTCAGCCAACGCTTTACCAAAAACATGTTCGGCTTTGCCTAAGGTATAAATATCAGCATGATCGAAAAAATTAATTCCGCCTTCAATGGCGGCATCTATGCATGAATGAGTTTGTTGTAAATGCGCACTGGTAATCGCATCTTTATTCCATGCGCCTCCCAAACCCATACAGCCAAAAACAAGTTTGCTTACATTCGGGAGATATTTTGCCAGCGGAGTGTGTAACATTTTGACAGCCCTTTAAAAAATGAAGAGTGATTACTTTAAACAAAAAACCCTATACAAGAAACCGCTTAAGTCAAAACAGTGAATTTTATGCAAAAAAAAGCGCAGTAAACTGCGCTAATAGGTTGAGTCTAAATTATATTTAACCCACAAGAGCGAGTAAAATACCTGCCGCAACAGCACTACCAAGCACCCCTGCAACATTAGGCCCCATGGCATGCATTAATAAGAAGTTATGCGGGTTATTTTCAAGCCCAACCTTATTAACAACACGTGCTGCCATAGGCACAGCGGATACACCCGCAGCACCAATTAATGGGTTTATGGGGGTTTTTGATATCTTATTTAAGCCTTTAGCCATAAATACACCTGAGGCTGTACCAATAGCAAACGCCAGTGCACCCAGTACCAAAATACCAATAGTTTCTACTGTTAAGAACTGCTCGGCAGCAAGTTTAGAGCCCACTGCAAGTCCTAGAAATATAGTGGTGATATTAATGATTTCGTTTTGCGCACTGTTGCTGAGCCTATCAACTACACCCGACTCACGCATTAAGTTACCTAAACAGAACATACCAACCAGCGGAATTGCCGCAGGTAAGAATATAGCCGTTAAGGTAAGCACCATCAGTGGGAAAATAATTTTTTCCTTTTTAGATACTTTACGCAGTTCTGGCATTTGAATTTTGCGTTCTTCAGGCGTTGTAAACGCACGCATGATAGGTGGCTGAATAATAGGAACCAACGCCATGTACGAGTACGCAGCCACCGCTATAGCGCCCAGCAAATCAGGGGCCAGCTTTGACGCTAAAAAGATAGCGGTTGGCCCATCTGCACCACCAATGATCGCAATTGCAGAAGCATCTTGTAAGCTAAATTCAAATCCCGGAATAAAGTTAAGTAAAATAGCGCCAAATAACGTCGCAAAAATACCAAACTGCGCTGCCGCACCTAATAGCAACATACGCGGGTTGGCAATCAAGGCACTAAAATCAGTTAAGGCCCCCACTCCCATAAATATTAATAGCGGAAAAATACCGGTATCAATACCAACATAATAAACATAGTAAAGTAAGCCACCTGGATCTGATAAACCAGCTACTGGAATATTAGTTAAAATAGCTCCGAAACCAATGGGCAGTAGCAATAACGGCTCAAAGTTTTTGGCAATTGCTAAAAATAATAGCAAACAACCAACGGCAATCATGATCAGCCCAGGAAATGTAAAGTTAGCAATGCCTGTGGCATGCCAGAGGTTTAAAATACCATCCATCCTCTATTTACTCCTTAAGCTAGTGCAATCATTGCATCGCCGGTTGACACTGAATCGCCCTCAGAAACAAGCACCTCAGCAATCGTACCGGTATGCATGGCGCGTACTTCGGTTTCCATTTTCATGGCTTCCATAATAATTACCACATCACCTTCATTGACTACCTGACCGGGTTTTACTTTAATTTTAAAAATATTACCGGCCAGTGGTGCATTTAGAGTTTCACCCGAGGCAACCGATGCTGACTGTGGAATATGCTCTGAGTCTTTTAACGTCACCTCTTTAAGCTCACCACCTTGAGCAACCACGACATCGTATACTTTACCGTCTACTTTAACGCTGTATTGCTCTGCCTTAACGCTTTTATTGTTTGCCGCTGATTTTTCAGGTGCTTTATTGGCGTTATCATCAGCGCTAGGAACAGGCTCAAATGCATCAGGATTGTTACGGTTTTTAATAAATTTCAAACCAATCTGTGGAAATAATGCATAGGTAAGCACATCATCAATTTGCTCATCAGCAAGCGTTAAGCCTTGCTCTTGCGCAAGTTTACTTAATTCAGCCTCAAGCGTTTCAAGTTCAGGTTTGATCACATCTGCAGGGCGACAGGTAATTGCTTCGCTGCCATCAAGTACACGCTCTTGTAACTCTTTATTCATAGGAGCAGGTGTTGAGCCATACTCACCTTTTAATACGCCAGCGGTTTCTTTGGTGATGGTTTTATAGCGCTCGCCAGTAAGCACATTAAGTACTGCCTGAGTACCAACAATTTGCGAGGTCGGTGTAACGAGTGGAATAAAGCCCAAATCCTCACGCACCCGTGGAATTTCAAGTAATACTTCGTTTAGTTTATCAGCAGCGCCTTGTTCTTTAAGCTGATTTTCCATGTTAGTTAACATACCACCTGGCACTTGGGCTAATAAAATTCGGCCATCAACACCTTTTAAACTGCCTTCAAACGCAGCGTACTTTTTACGTACGTCTCTAAAGTAAGCTGCAATTTCTTCAAGGTGGTTTAAATCAAGCCCAGTATCACGCTCAGTACCTTCCACGATTGCAGCAATTGTTTCAGTTGCTGAATGACCATAAGTCATACTCATAGACGATACAGCCGTATCGAGCATATCAATACCGGCATCAATCGCTTTTTGATACGTTGCGGTACTTAAACCCGTTGTTGCATGACATTGCATGGCAATAGGAATTGAAACCGTTTCTTTTAAGCCTTTAATCAGTTTTTCTGCATCGTAAGGCTTAAGCAATCCCGCCATATCTTTAATACAAATTGAATGACAACCTAATTCTTCAAGCTGCTTAGCAAGTGTTAGCCACATATCCAATGTGTGTACTGGGCTTACCGTGTAAGAAATCGTACCTTGGGCATGCGCGCCTACTTTAACCGCCGCTTTTATGGCAGTTTCTAAGTTACGTACATCATTCATGGCATCAAAAATACGAAATACGTCTACGCCATTTTTGTGTGCGCGCTCAACAAACTTTTCAACAACATCATCAGCATAATGGCGATACCCCAATAAGTTTTGACCGCGAAGTAACATTTGCTGGGGTGTATTTGGCATCGCCTTTTTAAGCGCGCGAATACGCTCCCACGGATCTTCGCCTAAATAACGAATACATGAGTCAAAGGTAGCCCCACCCCAAGACTCTATAGACCAATAACCTGCGTCATCAATTTTTTTTGCAATAGGTAGCATGTCGTCTAATCGCATGCGGGTAGCTAAAAGCGACTGATGTGCGTCACGAAGTACGAGTTCTGTTATTTTTAATTTAGCCATTGGTATGCTCCTCTAATTATTATTTGTTTTGTACTGAGCAATGGCAGCACTAATTGCAGCGATGTGCTCATTTGGCACACCTTGAGATTTAAAAGATGGTGTTCTCTGTGATACTTCAAGTTCTGGCTGAGAAAATTTGCTAGCCAGCTTAGACATAACTGTCACTGCACCAATCAATAAAGAAAGAAATACAAACACACCCACCATACCGGTTAGCATTAAATTGCCTGCAGTTGTGAGCAAAGCCCCTATATCCATAATTCTCCCCTGTTCAAAACTGAATACATAAAAAGTCGATTTATTTAAATAAATATTCACCAATAGTAACAAAAACTATTCTTTTGTCTACACATTGTAAATTGGTAAAACCAATTAATCTAAAAGTAACATATCAACAATAAGGTTAACACCACCTAAAATAGCTTATTTAACCTATATATATAGATGTTAAAAATGTTCGTTATA
>NZ_JASDDE010000060.1:0-23575 GCF_030407565.1 Pseudoalteromonas sp. APC 3694 | reverse complement strand
GGCTATAGGCATATAAATGCGGTATTTCATCTTGCTTTTGGTTACGAATATGCTGGGAGATTGCTGCAAAGTTGGTCGATTTACCTTCCTTGTTTGAATCGGGGCGTTTTGCCTCAATCACCACTAATGGCAAACCATTTACAAAACACACAATATCAGGTCTACGGTTGCCTGTACCCTCGGCATTTTGTACAACTAATTCTTCGGTACAATGAAACGCATTGTTATCAATATTATGCCAATCAATCAGCTTAATAGTGGGGGATGCTTTTTTACCATCAATAAATTCCGTCATACTCACGCCATACATTAGCGCATCATAAATCTTCTCGTTGGCGGCTTTTAGCCCAAGGTTCATGGCAGGGTTCAGCTCATGCATTACCTTATCAATGGCCGCTTCTGAGAGCGTATGCTGCTTACCTGCAAACGAAAATGTCTGTTTGGCTAAAAAAGAACGCATTACAGGGAACAAAATAACCTGATGAGTGCTTTTCTTTTCGTTTGCTAGTGTATTACCACGTAACGCTTCGCATTCACTCGGTGGAATGAAGGTGTAACCTAGGTTGGTTAATAGAGACAGAGCAGGAATTTTTGCGCTAAATTCTTCTTGAAACTTAATGGTGGTCATAATACCTAATCATCCTTAATGGGTTATTCCGTGTTACTTACCTGCTCACTGGCTGATTCTAATGTTCGACCTTGGTGATCATGCAACGTTACCCCTTGCTCTGTTTTCCAGTCTACCCAACCATTAGAACTGGCTAGTAGCAAAAACATCGAGGCACCGCTTGGTGTAGGGAATAAATAATCACGTTGGAATACAAAACGACCACCTTGCTCTGCGATTACTCCTTTGGCTAGTAGCTGGTCACGCTTATCGTAAAAGCGCTGGTCTGTTTTACGCGTTGTGGTCATAGGGGCGGACGAGCCTTTTAATACCACCATGCCTTCGTTGGTATAAATGCCCTTGGCATCGACACCTGTGCGGCTACAAGAAAACACCTGTTCAGTTTTGGTAGGTGATGTTTCTGTCAGTGGTTCAAAAATGGGGTAGCCAAGGGTGGCTAATAACAAACTGCCAATTTCATGAATTTCATCGCAATCGGCTTTAAGCGGAACAGGTGTATGTGGCTTTTGCCCACCATTACCGTTAAGTAGCTCATAACGCTGGCAATGCTTTGCTTTTTCTATCGACAGTGATTCTAAATACAACACATGGGTTTGCGTTAAGTTATTGGTGAGCGACACCAAAATTAATGCACGCTCCCAGTCTTTTTTCTCGTCTTTATAGTGCTGCATCAAACGGTTGCCTACATCGCCCGACTGACCAATATACAACTCGTCATTATCTGTATAAGTGTTGTCGCCAGACACTAAAAAATACAACCCAACTTGCTTGGCTTCTGGCATTTTTACAAATTCAGCAATATCACTACGAGGCACTTCAATTAAGCGAATAATCGAAGTGGTTTGCTCGGCAATGCGAATACCCGCAGGATCGCCTGTAGGTAAGAATATCTGAATGGTGCGGGGGCGTTTTTGTGTGATCATGCGACCTCCTTGTCATCCACTTTAACTCTACGCTTGCCTGTTAACAACTGCTGCATTAGGGCTTTTTTCTCTTGTTTGAGGTCAGTAAGCTGTTGTTCTAATAGCTCGATTTCTTTGTCAGTATTGGTAAGTACCGCTGCTATTTTTTGCTGTTCTAGTAAACTAGGAATCTTAAAAGTAAAATTACCGAAATCTTTTGTTGTAAAACTGGCTTGGTTAACAGCTGGTTTTGTAATTGCCTTGATATGTGACAAGTACCGTTGAGTTTTGGTTAAATAGAAAAGGTAATCCCTTTGTACAAGGCTTGTATTGGGCTTTGCTCTCAAAATATTTGTTGTGTAAATGGATTTTACATCACCAATTTCTCGAAAAATGCAGGTTTTTCCAATTTGAGAGAGGCTGTTAATGAAATTTATTAAAATGTCACCATCGTCTAATAGATAATTCTGCGTATTTGCACCTTGTGGATCATCTGCATACCAAAATTTCAAATCCTTATTTGTTGTAAATTGACTTCCCATATTATTAGATCTAATAACTGCAACACCGACATTCTCGTCCAGTAGTTTTCGAGATAACCCACTCTTCAATAATGAGAATAAGTCACCGAGTTTAACCTCTTCCCACTCACCCTCAAACGGTTTACCTGAATCATCAAGTAGGCGTTTACGTTGGGTATGAGCGCCTGTGAGCAGTTGTTGCATTAGGGCTTTTTTCTGCTGTTTGCTGTTGTCGATTAGACGCTCGGTGGTGCTAATTGCTTTATCCCAAGTGGATAAGATTTTGGCGATTTTGCGTTGTTCGGGGAGGCTGTCAGGAACTAACAAGCTCTGACTCTCAAAAGTTGTCTTGTTTATTATAGGAACAGCTTGTGTGCCAGCAAGCTTAGCTATGAATACAGCTCGTAATTCCAACTGATAATATATAAAATCATCGTCAAATTTGTCATACGGAACGACTGCATTAATTTGTTGGTTTGTCGCAACTTCTGTAGCAGACATACCTAATTTTCCAATGGTAGAACCAATACAAGTAAATAAAGTTGACCCTGCTCTAATAGATCGAGCTTTCTTAAAGCCCTCAACCGTTAGTTTTTTTGTTGCAACAGAAATATGTTTTGAACCACCTAAGTCAGCCGGAGATACAAAAGGAATATTACCTCCATAATATTCTCTGATTTTAGTTGAAGGGGTATTCCCTGTTATAACTTTACTCGTGTCAGAAATTAACTTTAAACTCCATCCATTAGGCACCATAACCCAACTCCTTTAAGTAGCTTTCCATCTCGAACTCAAGGGTTTGCAGCTCATTTTTTAGCTTTACACGCTCAGTACGTACTGCCACTAAATCAATCTCTGCTTCTTCTTCAAAGGTATCAACGTAACGTGGAATGTTTAGGTTAAAGTCGTTCTCGGCAATTTCATCAAAACTGGCTAGATATGAATATTTATCGGTAGTTTCACGCGCTTTGTAGGTGTCGATAACTTTTTGAATGTTGTCTGCCGTTAACTGGTTTTGGTTTTTACCTGATTTGAACTCACGACTGGCATCAATAAATAATACGTTTTTGTCGGCCTTGTGCTTTTTAAATATCAAGATGGCGGCTGGGATACCTGTGCCAAAAAACAGTTTTTCGGGTAAGCCAATTACGGTATCGAGCAGGTTTTCTTCAATCAGTTGTTTACGAATTTTGCCTTCGCTCGATGCTCTAAATAGTACGCCATGTGGCACAACTACCGCCATGCGGCCCGTTTCGGGTTTTAGCGTTTCAATCATGTGGCTGATAAACGCATAGTCGCCTTTGGTTTTAGGCGGTACACCACGGCGAAAACGCCCGTATGGGTCGCTGCTAGCATCGTCATGACCCCATTTGTCGAGGCTGAACGGTGGGTTAGCTGTTACTACATCAAAGTGCAATAAGCCGTTGCCGTCTTTATCAAGTAACAGTGGGTTACGAATAGTGTCGCCCCATTCAATGCGGTGGTTATCTTCACCGTGTAGGAACATGTTCATTTTGGCGAGCGCCCAAGTTGAACCAATGGCTTCTTGGCCAAACAGCGCGTATTTTTTAGAGCCAGAGTTTTTACGTACCATAGCGCCACATTTAAGGAGCAATGAGCCACTGCCTGTACATGGGTCACATATTTGGTCGCCTTCAACTGGCTCTAAAACCGTTGCTAGAAGGGTTGAGACCTCTGGCGGGGTGTAGTATTCACCAGCGGTGGCGCCACTGCCAGCGGCAAAGTGTTTAATAAGGTATTCATAAGCGTTACCGATAATATCTAAGCTACCCACACGCTCTGTGCTTAGGTTTAAAATATCTTTACCAAAGTCTTCTAACAAATGGCGTAGTAAATCGTTCTTTTGTTTTTCTTGGCCTAAGCGGTCAGTGTTAAAGCTGATGTCTTGGAATACGTTTTTAAGCTTACTACCGTTGGCTTCTTCAATAGAATGTAAAGCTTTGTCGATTCGCTCACCATTGCCTGCTTCATAACGCTTTTCGTATAAGTCCCAAAAGCTCGCGCCCTCAGGTAATACAAAGCGTTGCTTTGACATCATAGCGTGGATAAGCTCAGGGTTATCACCATATTGAGCAACCAGTTTGTTGTATTCGTCTTTATAAACATCAGAGATGTACTTTAAAAACAGCATGGTCAGGATGAAATCTTTATAGGTATCGGCACTAATCACACCACGAAAGGTGTCACAGGCGTTCCACACCGCCTTATTGATATCATCCTGATTGATTTGATTGCTTGTGGTCATATTTTTTAAGTCCTTATTAGTAATTTTTAAATCTGTTTTGTGTTAATCAACGCTTTCAAGTGCATGAATGGCGGTTGCTTAAGTACACGAAGAAAAGTGTGGTGGCAGATTATGTGATTTAATAGCTGTTGTACTAAAACACTGTCGTATTTTTTGCCTTTTGCGATAAATAACGCATCTCGAAGTACATATGAGAGTAAGCCTAAAAAGCTATAAAACCTAATAAATACGATTGTGTCTGAGATAGGCAACTAGGTCAATTTACTTTGGCTGTAATATAGTAAAGTATGAAATGTGACGAAGCGAATGTTAATTTTTCATTAAAAAATGATGTTAAAAGCCATGTTGGCTTATAAATGAATATCAATTAAAAAATAGCAAGCTAATATAGACGACATAATATTGTCATTCTAATATTTGCAAAGGATAGTTTTTTGATATTTGGCTTGTTTGTTTTACAGGTTTTTGTATCAAAAGAAGAGAAGTTGTGTGTCCCTTTGAATTTAAGAGGTAGCGAACTTAATGATTTTATATCAGCATTTTAGGTCTTGATAGTCATCAAAGAATTAGGTAATAAAGAGAAATAGGTTTTTACGACGCATTAAAAGCACTCGCATTAAAATACGACTTTGACTACCCAAAGATAAGCTCATTGAGCTGGCCCAAGCGGTAAAAGTAATCGTAGATGACAAAGTTAAATTTGTTGATTGGAATCACCGCGACGATATTAAATCAGCTTTAAAAGTAGAGCTGATTTTAATACTCGCTAAATTTAAATACCCACCCATCAGCCGCGATGAAGTATACAAAGAAATATTTGAGCAAGCGCAAAATGTAAAAGCGAATAAAGAGGCTTGAGTTGTTTAGATGTGCATCTTTATTGAAAGTATGAAACTTTTTTGTTGATTGTATACGTTAAAGCCAAAATACAACTAAACAGGGAGTGTGAAACAGTTGAGTATAATTAAAGAGCAGCTTTTAACCTTAGGTGTGGTTCCAAAAAAGCAAAAAGTTATTGCAGCTCATAAAGCTGAGTTAGCAGAATTGTTATTTGAAAAACTGATTGAGACAATAATAAATAAAGAGTCAATATGTAAATTCTACTCCTATTTAAGAGCTTGTCAGTGTCGGTTAACACCGGTTATAAGAAAAAATATAAGGGCTAAACATCAAAAAGCTATTAATAGTAATTCGTTAGATATTATTGATTTAAAAAATTTTATTAAAAGTATTGATTTAGAGGTGGCCAAAAAACGCTTCATTGAACACGAAAATAAAAAGCTAATTAGGCGATCTAAACCAAAACCCAAAAAAAGAAAGGAAACAAAACCATATAAAACTCCGAAGACGCGAAAGGTTTCTATAGAAGAGAAAATAGAGCAGTTAAAAGCCACCTCTACAATCGGATTAGGTGTGGAAAGTAGTTTCAAAATTCCTAAAGTCAGAAGTTCAGAAGTTGTTATCGACAAAAATACTATTAATCATCATATAAGAGACAAAAGTATTTTGTACGCAGCTGGTTGGTCGTTAGCAAAAGACAGTAATTCTGACTGAATTTAACTCTTATCAAAATTGATGAATTGACTTGTTTTTTTGTTAGAATAGTTTAAGTTAAAACTTAGTATTTCTAAGTTTTAAAGGCGTTTATGGCTTTTCTATTTTCTCCCAAAGCTCGTGCATTTTCTGACGAATCGTTGGAAAGTTACTTGTTACGGGTTGTTTCTGAGAACTTTTTTGACTCGTATGAAGGGTTGAGTTTAGCTATTCGCGAAGAGCTGCATGAGCTTGATTTTGAGGCGCATGGCGCATTCCCGATAGATTTAAAAAGGCTCAACGTATACCACGCCAAACATAATAGCCACTTTAGAGTGCGGGCTTTAGGGCTACTGGAAACACTACTAGATTTACCTCGGTACGAGCTACAAAAACTGGCTTTGCTAAAGTCAGATTTCAAATTTAACTCCTTCGCCGCTTTATATAACAATGGCGTAGACATTCCCCTGAGGTTTATTCGTCACCACGCCGAGGGAGCTGTTAATTCAATCCCTGTATGCCCACAATGTCTTGCAGAAGAAGCTTACATAAAACAAAGCTGGCACATAAAGTGGGTAAATGCGTGCACTAAACATCAGTGTGTTTTGCTACATAACTGCCCAGAATGTTGCGCTCAAATTAACTATATCGAGAATGAGTCAATCACTCATTGCTTGTGCGGTTTTGAGCTTTCTAGCGCTAGTACCTCGCCTGTAAATACTTTAAGCATTGAACACTTAAATAAATTGCTGGATAAAAGTGAGCGCAATGATAGCAACTCGCTATTTAACAACACTACTCTTACAGAACGCTTTGCTGCGATCCTTTGGTATCAGGAGCGGTATTCTCAAACAGATAACTTTTGTTTAGTTGATGCTGTGGATTATTTTAGTAAGTGGCCAGCAGTTTTTTACAAAGAGCTCGATGAATTAAATAAAAATGCAGAAATGAAGCTAATAGATTTGTTTAATAAAACAGAGTTTAAGTTTATTTTCGGTGATGCTATTTTGTCGTGCCCCAGTACTCAAATGCAGAGGGAACTTCATTTTATTTATAGGGCTCTGTTAGATTATTTAGTTACTTTGGTTGAGAGTAACCCTAAAACTAAAAAGCCCAACGCAGCAGACTTATTAGTAAGTGTATTGGAGGCTGCAACTTTGTTAGGCACTTCAGTAGAGCAGGTTTATAGGTTGTACCAAGATGGTATTTTGCAAACGGCGTCTCGTCATAAAATGAACCAGCGGATCAACCCCTATAAGGGCGTGTTTTTTTTAAGGCATGTTATAGAGTACAAAACCAGTTTTGGAAATGATAAAGCTAGAATGTATTTGTCGGCATGGTGAGTATATGCATTTAAAAGAACTGCTAGAGATTATAGACACCACTGAGCGAGATAGATTATTACGTCGTGCTTTTAGCCCTTATACGGCAATGATTGATATAACAGGCAGCGAAGCCGTTGCTCTGATTATTTTGTTAAACCTGACTTATCGAAAAAACCAAGTTGATGACTTGCTGGATAAAAAGCTAGCAAAACAGGCTTTAAAAAGTGAAGACCATATTAATAAATGTATTAAGGAAATAGCGTGGTTTCATACTCATAATTTAAAGTACCCTGATATTAGAGTAAGTAAGCAAAATTTAGCCGTAGAGCCTCCACCGCTGCAATCTTATGTTTTGAGTAGTGCTAACTATACAAAAACCTATGGCTGGTCACATGACTCTGCTAAGGTAAATGTAGCTAAATTATTTGTTAGTTACTTTAAATGGAAAGATGAAGATTACTGTTTGGCGCAAGTATTAGCTACGTACTCAGATAACTGGAAAGCCGCATTTACCTCTCTTGGGTTATCCGTTAAGGCATTTAAAAGCTTATGTGTAACCGTTAAAAAATCATTGCCTGAAGAGGTCATTCCCGACTCTGTTGACCGCTATTCTCGCCAAGTAAGAATGCCTTATCATGATGGTTATGTGGCTGTTACGCCTGTTATCAGCCATGTAGTTCAATCAAAAATTCAGCAAGCGGCAATTGAAAAACAAGCTCGATTTAGCAGTGTAGAGTTTACGCGTCCTGCTGCTGTCAGTATGTTAGCTGCTTCCTTAGGTGGGGTTGTTAATGTGCTTAATTACCCTCCTTATATACGAAGTAAATATCATGGTTTAAATAACTCACGAACATTTAAATTACACAATGGGCAAGCAGTATTTAACGTAGGGGCACTATTAAAACCGGAATTCATTAAAGCTTTAGAGGGTATTATATTTAGTAATAATGCTTTGGCTCTTAAACAACGTAGACAACAAAAAGTTAAGAGTATTAAAGAGGTAAGAAACACGCTTTTAGAATGGTTTTCACCTGTATTTGAATGGCGCTTGGACGTTATTGAGAATGGGCATGACTTAGAAAAGCTTGAGAGTGCTTCAGACCAACTAGAGTATAAAATACTATCGCTACCCGACAATGAACTCCCTTCGCTAACTATTTCTTTATTTAGGTTACTAAATGAAACGCTTGGCGGAGTGAGCATGACACAAAGGTATGCTTTTCATCCTAAATTAATGAGCCCTTTGAAAGCAGCTTTACAATGGCTACTTATTAATCTTACAAATCAAAAAAACGAACTGGTTGAAGAAGATGATGAACATTATCGTTATCTACATTTAAGCGGTATACGCGTGTTTGATGCGCAAGCATTATCAAACCCTTACTGCTCAGGTATTCCATCTTTAACCGCTGTTTGGGGCATGCTTCATAGCTACCAAAGAAAACTTAATGAGGCGCTTGGGACAAATTTACGGTTCACATCTTTTTCTTGGTTTATTAGAGATTATTCTACTGTAGCAGGAAAAAAACTCCCTGAACTTAGCCTGCAAGGCGCTCAGCAAAATAAGCTTAAGCGCCCAGGAATTATTGATGGCAAATACTGTGACTTGGTATTTGATTTAATAGTACATATTGATGGCTATGATGATGATTTACAGGCAGTAGATAGCGAGCCAGATATTTTGAAAGCGCATTTTCCATCTAACTTTGCAGGTGGTGTTATGCATCAGCCTGAGCTTAATTCAAATATAAATTGGTGCTGTTTGTATAGTAATGAAAATCAGTTATTTGAAAAGTTAAGGCGACTCCCTTTATCTGGTTGTTGGGTTATGCCAACTGAGCACAAAATACAGGATTTAGATGAGCTACTCTTATTATTAAATAGTGACTCTAAACTAAGCCCATCTATGATGGGGTATATGTTACTCACTGAACCGAAAGCCAGAGTAGGATCGCTTGAAAAGCTACATTGCTATGCTGAACCAGCAATAGGAGTGGTGAAATACGAAACGGCCATTAGTGTTAGGTTAAAAGGTATTAGTAACTATTTTAATAGTGCTTTTTGGATGCTAGATGCGCAAGAAAAGTTTATGCTAATGAAAAAAGTTTAACCGGAAAATAGTTAATGGAATTATGTAATATATTAAAATATGATCGCTCGCTTTACCCTGGTAAAGCTGTATTTTTTTATAAAACGGCTGACTCTGATTTTGTTCCTCTAGAGGCTGACGTAAATAAGATTAGAGGCCCAAAATCTGGTTTTACTGAAGCATTTACTCCGCAGTTTTCACCAAAAAATATCTCACCTCAGGACTTAACACATAATAATATATTAACTCTAGAAGAGTGCTATGTACCTCCAAATGTGGAGCATATATTTTGTCGGTTTTCTTTGAGAGTTCAGGCTAACTCATTGGTCCCTTCAGGCTGTAGTGACCCAGATGTTTTTTCTTTATTAAAAGAGTTGGCCTCAACATTTAAAGAATGCGGTGGTTATAAAGAGTTAGCAGTAAGATATTGTCGAAATATTTTGTTAGGTACATGGCTTTGGCGTAATCAAAACACTGGCAACACTCAAATTGAAATTAAAACCAGCAAAGGGAATTGTTACTTAATCGATAACACTCGTAAGCTGGCTTGGGAAAGCAAATGGGCTCCTGCTGATCAAAAAGTATTGGAAGAACTAAGTAATGAAATTGAGAGCGCATTAACTGATCCCAATGTGTTTTGGAGTGCTGATATAAGCGCGAAAATAGAAGCCTCATTTTGCCAAGAGATTTACCCAAGCCAAATTCTTAACGATAAAGTTAAGCAAGGAGAGGCTTCTAAACAGTTTGTAAAAGCTAAATGTGCAGATGGCCGTTACGCTGTAAGTTTTAATTCAGTAAAAATAGGTGCGGCGCTTCAGTCAATAGATGATTGGTGGGATGAGGATGCAAGTAAAAGGTTACGTGTGCATGAGTTTGGTGCAGATAAAGAAATAGGCATTGCCCGACGTCCTCCCAATTCTGAGCAGAACTTTTATTCTATTTTTAAAAATACTGAATGGTATTTGTCAGCCCTTAAAAATTGCATTACTAATAAAAATGAAAATATAGACCCAGCTATTTATTATTTATTTTCTGTATTGATTAAGGGTGGAATGTTCCAGAAAAAAGCGGAAGCTAAAAAGGCGTAGTTATGGCAAGGTATTACTTCACAATCCACTTTTTACCAAAACAAGCTAATTTAGCACTGCTTACTGGCCGTTGTATTTCTATTATGCATGGGTTTATTTTAAAGCATAATATTGAAGGGATGGGAGTTACGTTTCCTGCGTGGTCTGATTCATCAATTGGCAATGTAATTGCTTTTGTTCATAAGGACATGGAGATTTTAAACAGCCTTAAAGAGCAAGCATATTTTGTTGACATGCAAGATTGTAGCTTTTTTAAAATAAGCCAAATTTTAGCCGTTCCTGACAGCTGCAAAGAAGTATGTTTTATACGTAATCAGGCGGTAGCAAAAATATTCACAGGTGAAAGTAGAAGAAGATTAAAGCGCCTGCAAAAAAGAGCGTTAGCAAGAGGTGAAAATTTTAATCCTAAAAAGATCGAAGCTCCAAGAGAGATTGATATATTTCATAGGGTAGCTATGACTAGTAAAAGCTCACAAGAGGATTATATTCTGCATATTCAAAAGCAAAATGCCGACTGCCAAGCAGAGCCAGACTTTAGTAATTATGGGTTTGCCTCAAATGAAAAGTTTAAAGGCACGGTTCCTGATTTATCACCCTTAATAGATAGTAATTAACCTTTATTTATAGCGTTATTATAAGTCATTGATATTAATACTCTCTGAGCAAACATATAAAAACATGGGTAAAATTGAATTTGCTTTTTAATTATATGAATTATATAAATAAGGTTAGCTATTTTTATAGTGACCTGCCGTATAGGCAGCTGAGAATTGAATCCAAAACGCTTGGCTATGTGAATTTCAGTGACCTGCCGTATAGGCAGCTGAAGATATCCGTTAAGTGTGCATATACCGTGTACTTAAGTGACCTGCCGAGTAGGCAGCTGAAGATAAAAACAATCGTTTCGATGTTTACGTTAATGTAATTCTGCCGAAAAGGCAGTTGCTAGCAATATAAAACCAGCCTTTCATTTGAGGGCTGGTATTTTATTTTTGATTTAATAAGTTGATTTATATTTAAGATTACTCTCTCTGTTTTTAGAGAGTATTAAGTTTCCCAATAAATAATATTGGTGAGCTAAAACCAATGAATCAGAAAATATAATTGCTAGAAGTACAAATCAGTGGCCAAAATTAGTCGCCCGCTACAATACTTTATCGTTAAGCCTGTTGCTCTATAATTTAGAAGTTCCTAATATCAAGCTACTTTAAACAAAAACAGGAATTTTCAATTCAAGCATTATAACCGTGGTTGAGGTTGTCTACAGTTTTTTTGATCAACTTCCGTCCGGCAATAGTGTTAACAAACGTCAAAGGCATTTCGGAGCTAAATTGCAAAGAGCGTGTATTTAGCCATGTGTTCCACCGTTCAATACTCTCAAAGTAATCAATACAAGCCGATGCCAAATGAGCTAATTCAACGATATTTTCACTCAAGGTTGTATTTAAACGTTTATGTTCTTTTATGTGACGCCCGTAAGTTTTTGCCTTTGTACCAATCGCCTTAGTAAACGATTGCAGATCCCAGCGTAACTCAAGTCTAAACTTCTCAACACAGTTTATATCTAAGCCACGCTGGATCAATTCAATTTCATCCAAAGGGTTTGAGTTTAAATTAATTTTTCCATCGCTGAGCATCTCTACAAATTTACGATTAGCACTAAGTTGAATATAGCTAGGCATACACATCTCTAAGCTTGCTAAAGTTATACTTAATGTAGCATTTCAAGTAACTGGCTGATAGTCGGTTTACAACTGTTAGTTCAACTAAAACAAAGCGGTCATTGAGTTATCACGTGTTTCTATCATACTCGCCAAAGCTTGTTGATATTGAAGCTCACACGCCCAACTCATCGACTTTTATATTCATTATATTTATAATCTGGACCGGTTTTTTATCAATGCTAACAAACAAATTGGGCATACCTAAACTTACTCAGTTTAAACAGAAGGAACGACTATAATGAGTACAATTGAAGCTGCTGTGATGGGCTCAAAGAAAATAGAAAAAATTCTTAAAGATCAATTTCAAGCTGAAGGTAGAGGACTTCACGAATTGCTAACCTCGGTGGAGAGCCGTATTCCTGCTGATATTTTGAAACAGGCGAGATACATAGCTTCTGTTAGAAATAAAGTTGTGCACGAAGATGGTGATATAGATGACATCTCAGCATTTAAAAATACGGTGGAAGAAGTCACTACGGGGCTCGAGAAGGTGCTTTTCATAGAAGAGAGGGAGGCAGCAGCTCGGCGCCAGCGGGAAACGGTAGAAATCAAAACGGCTAGTCCACAACCCGTTGCATTTGAGACCAAGCTATTGCTCGGAATTTTCGGTTTGATAGCTCTGGTTAGTCTCACCGTGTGTATGAAACTAAAGCAAGATCTCGACAAGGTAAAAAAATCACACTCTTCAATTGAAAATTTGGTTTCAAAGCTAGAAAAAGACATTGAAACAAAAGACAAGATTATAAACTCACTTAAAACTATGCATGCCAAGATAGTAAAAGAAGGCAACATGCAAACGGCAAAAATCCAAAGGGGTAGTAGCAACACTAAACTAATTGTTAGTTCACCAGCGTCCCAGACCTCATCAAAAAATTCATTGTTGGCGAAAGCCATGAAAAGTGGCTCTGAATTCGAGCAAGCTAAGGCAGAGATAAAGGAAGGGCTTTTACAGACAATAAAGTCGAATATATCTTTATCTACCGGAGATCTAGAAGTTTCTCAGGAAAAAGGTGGGACGTATAGTATCAGGGTACCTGTTAGCTGGAATATAAATCCTAGAGCGCCACTAAAGCTAATTAATGAGTACTTCGATAGCTACAAAGGACGACCTATAGCATTATCCTCAGGACACATGAATCGTGATAAAAACAGAATTGTTGTGTCTGAAAGTTATGCAGATTCATCAAGTTCTCCAAAGCCTTACTCTGGAAGGCTGTTTGATATAATGCAGAGTGTGGAAATAAGGTTGGTTGCTTCGCTTGGTAATAAAAGTTCGTTTATAACTATTGCAGGGAATGTTGATTGTCATGTGAGCTGCAGCTATTCTGAAAAACCTAGTAATTCTTGGTTGTTACTCACTCAAGGAGGCTTTAGGAAAAGTACAATTGTTATCAGCGGGCTAACAAAGAACGATCTCGAAAAATATGGCGAGCCTGTTATCAAGATAATTCAAGTCTAGAAGTCACTAAGGAGGCATGGGCTGCAATTTTGTGTAGCCCAGCTAGCAACCTGTCAAATTTTGCATCGGAAAATAATAATTGTGCCAACGCAATGAGAGCTGGTTTAATTGAGCATAAACTATGCTACCCACTATGTCACTGTATGGTTGTACTTTATGCCAGTGAATGGTAGCACGCTCTTTGTAAGTTACTGATACGCCTATCCAGTGTATGTCACCCTTTGCTTGCAGCGACACGGGCTTCGAGCCTAAAACGTGTGCGAGGTAAACTAAGGCTGATGTGGTGGCGCACACTATTTTGTAGGCGGGGCTTTATGCCGCGTATAGGGTAAAGGCTCCGAGGGTGTAATTAATGTTGTGTAACTGCCAATTATAATTTGCTTTATCAAGAGTTGAAGGGTTAGGTGATGAATAAATAAATGACGAATTGCTTTTTAATTAATACCAAACACAATCCTGCCGAACCCCGAACCCCGAACTGATCTTTTAGATCTCAACTATTGAATATAGGATCTCAGCGCGTTTTCATGCTAGAATTTGCGCAATTTTTTTGTACTCGATAAGTAGCACTGTAATGATCTTAGATGATATTCGCATCGTTTTAGTAAACACATCACATTCTGGCAATATTGGTTCTGCGGCACGTGCCATGAAAACCATGGGATTATCAAAGTTATACCTTGTAGATCCTGCCTGTGAAATAGATAGCCATGCCAGCGCACTGGCTGCAGGTGCGACTGATGTACTTGGTAATGCTGTTGTTGTTGATACGGTTGCCGATGCCATTGCTGATTGTGCATTAACTATTGGTACTAGTGCTCGCTCGCGTACATTATCGTGGCCTATGGTTGAGCCGCGTGAATGTGGTGAAAAGCTTGTTGGCGAAGCTGTAAATGGCCCTGTAGCACTTGTATTTGGTCGTGAAAACAGTGGCTTAACAAACGAAGAATTACAACTGTGTAATTACCATGTATGTATTCCTGCTAACCCAGAATACAGCTCGCTAAATTTAGCCATGGCAGTACAAACCTTATGCTATGAAACGCGTATGGCGTTTTTAAATCAACAGCCTAAAGCGGAACAAGAAGAAGACGAAACCCTATATCCATCGTCTAAACAAACAGAGCTGTTTTACGAACATCTTGAAGACACCTTGTTTAAAACAGGCTTCATCATTAAGCAGCACCCAGGCATGGTAATGACTAAGCTACGTCGCTTGTTTAATCGTGCTCGCCCTGAAGATGCTGAAATGAACATATTACGAGGTATTCTTACCTCAATTAATAAGTCTATAAAATAGCAATTAGTTATAAATAGCGCCCTTTATTGCTCTACTAATACTTGACTAAATTACTCAGGTAATTACAATAGACCCAATACTTGACCAAAACAGTCGGGTATTACAAGTTTATCGGCTGGCATTCGAGGCTAGCCAATCAGGATAATACTTGACTAATCTACTCTGGTAATTAAAATTTGCACTCTTTTGTGCGGGGGGCGTTATGAAGTTAACATCAAAAGGCAGATACGCCGTTACAGCCATGCTGGATGTTGCACTACATGCAAATATAGGCCCTGTAGCGCTTGCAGATATTTCGCAGCGCCAAGAAATTTCTTTGTCTTATCTTGAGCAGTTATTTGCCCGTTTACGTAAAAATGGGCTAGTGAGTTCTGTTCGAGGTCCTGGTGGGGGCTATTTACTAGGACGTGAGGCTGACGTAATTTCAGTTGGCGATGTTATCAATGCGGTAGATGAATCTGTTGACGCTACACGGTGTCAGCGAAGCAATACTGGTTGTCAAAGTGGTATGCGTTGTTTAACCCATACATTGTGGTCAGACTTAAGCGCACGAATTGAAGAATTTTTAAATAATATTACCTTAGCTGAACTGGTCGAAAAGTCGGACGTTAAAGCGGTCGCTCTTCGCCAAGAAAACAGCGTTAATGATGCAATTAAGCAGTTGGAAAATATTCAAGTAAGCTGTCAACTTTAAGGTTGACCTGCAGCGGAGAGAGAAATGAAGTTACCGATTTATTTAGATTACGCAGCAACTACGCCCGTTGACGAACGAGTTGCCAAAGAAATGATGCAGTGCCTGACTATGGACGGTAATTTTGGTAATCCAGCATCGCGTTCACACCGTTTTGGTTGGCAAGCTGAAGAAGTCGTTGACCAAGCACGCACTGACATTGCTGATTTAATTAATGCAGACCCACGTGAAATTGTATTCACATCGGGTGCAACAGAATCAAATAACCTTGCTATTAAAGGTGCAGCTCAGTTTTACAAGAAAAAAGGTAAGCATGTTATTACCGCTAAAACTGAACACAAAGCGGTTATCGACACATGTCGTGAGCTTGAGCGTCAAGGGTTTGAAGTAACCTACATGGACGTTGAAGAAAACGGCCTACTTGATCTGCAAAAATTAGCAGACACCATGCGTGACGACACCGTGCTTGTAAGTATTATGCATGTAAATAACGAGCTAGGTGTAATCCAAGACATCAATACTATTGGTGAAATGTGTCGCGAACGTAAAATTATGTTCCATGTAGATGCAGCACAAAGCGCGGGTAAAGTTTTAATTGACGTGCAACAAACCAAAGTAGATTTTATGTCATTCTCGGCGCACAAAGTATACGGCCCTAAAGGCGTAGGTGCTTTGTATGTTCGTCGTAAACCACGTGCACGTTTAGAAGCACAAATGCACGGTGGCGGCCATGAACGTGGTATGCGTTCTGGTACATTAGCAACTCATCAATTAGTGGGTATGGGCGCAGCATTTAGAATTGCAAAACAAGATTTTGAAAAAGATCACGCACACATCAGTGCGTTGCGTAAACGCCTAATCGACGGCATTTTAACGGATATGGACGAAGTGTACTTTAACGGCACGCAAGACCAATCAGTACCTGGTATTGTCAACATTAGCTTTAACTTTGTTGAAGGTGAGTCGTTATTAATGGCTGTTAAAGATATTGCGGTATCGTCAGGTTCAGCCTGTACATCTGCAAGTTTAGAGCCTTCTTACGTATTACGTGCATTAGGTCGCAACGACGAGCTAGCGCACAGCTCGATTCGTTTTAGTATTGGCCGTTTTACCACCGAAGAAGAGATTGATTACACCGTTGAGCTAATAAAAAACTCGATTGGCCGTTTACGTGAAATGTCTCCTCTTTGGGAAATGCACCAAGAAGGTGTTGATTTAGATTCAGTTGAATGGGCGCACCACTAATTAGTGGAGCCCATACCTAGCAGGTAGTGAGGATAGAATTATGGCTTACAGTGATAAAGTAATCGACCACGTAGAAAACCCACGTAACGTAGGTGCTCTAGACAAAAATGATCCGTCAGTGGCAACGGGTATGGTAGGCGCACCAGCATGTGGTGACGTAATGAAATTGCAAATTAAAGTATCGGCAGACGGCGTTATTGAAGATGCAAAATTCAAAACGTACGGCTGTGGTAGCGCAATTGCTTCATCTTCGCTGGTAACAGAGTGGGTTAAAGGCAAAACATTAGACGAAGCTGCGACTATCAAAAATACCGATATCAGCGCAGAGCTAGAATTACCACCAGTGAAAATTCACTGCTCAATTTTAGCCGAAGATGCAATTCAAGCAGCAATTGCAGATTACAAAAGCAAACATACAAACTAAGAGATATTCATGGCAGTGACATTGACAGATGCGGCAGCAAACCGCGTACAATCATTTTTAGCAAACCGTGGTAAAGGCATTGGCCTGCGAGTTGGCATTAAAACGACGGGCTGTTCAGGTCTTGCTTATGTTCTAGAGTTTGTTGATGAGCTAAACGATGACGATGAAACATTTGCGGCCAAAGGCGTTACTTTAATTGTTGACGCTAAAAGCTTAGTTTATATCGACGGCACTGAGCTCGACTACACTAAAGAAGGCTTAAATGAAGGGTTTAAATTTAATAACCCTAACCAAGCCGATGAGTGTGGCTGTGGCGAAAGCTTTACCGTTTAAGCTCAAACTTGTTTTAAGATATAAATAAGCCCTGCCAGTTAATGTAGGGCTTTGTCATTTGTGAGAAGTTATGCGTTATTTTGAGTTATTTGCAATACCGGTTGACTACAATATTGACTTAGCAATGATCAACAAGCACTACTTAGAACTTCAACGTGCTGTACACCCTGATCGTCATGCTAATGCCAGCAGTCGTGATAAATTAATGGCCGTACAAAGTACCGCTGAAATTAACGACGCATTACAAACACTTAAGCATCCGGTTAAACGTGCAGAATATATGCTGAGCGAGCTGGGCGTTGATATTCGCGCTGAGCAGCAAACACTGCAAGATCCCATGTTCTTGATGCAACAAATGGAACTGCGCGAAGAGCTTGAAGAACTTCCCTCTGCAAGTGATCCTGAGGCCGCTATTGCTAATTTTGAGTCGCAAATAAAGCAATTAAAAGCCCAGTATAGCAACGAATTGGCTGAGCAACTTGCAAGCAACGATGAGCAACAATATCAACACGCTGCTGACAACATTCGCAAATTAAAATTTGTATATAAGTTACAAGACGAACTTGAACGCATTGAAGACAGTTTATTTGACGATTAATTACTTGCTGCAAAGCGAGCAACACGAGTTTAAAGAGCATTATGGCATTATTGCAAATTGCTGAGCCGGGGCAGAGCGCGGCACCACATGAACACAAATTAGCCATTGGAATTGATTTAGGCACTACAAATTCATTAGTGGCAACCGTACAAAGCGGCGAAGCACGCACTATTACTGATGAGTCAGGCGAAGCGATGTTACCCTCAGTGGTTCGTTATCAAGCTGGCGGCATTACCGTGGGTAATGATGCAATGCAAGCAGCTACACTCGATCCGGTTAATACGCTTATTTCAGTGAAGCGTTTTTTAGGTAAAACGCAAACCGAAATAGAACAAAGCTATGGCCAACTGCCTTATCAGTTTTGCGATGATGATGGTGCATTGGCTATCGAAACGGCTGCGGGAAAAATCAGTCCAGTAAAAGCCTCAAGTCATATTTTAGGTGCCTTAAAAGCACGTGCAGAACAAAGCTTTGGTAATCAAGATATTTTAGGCGCGGTTATCACCGTACCAGCCTATTTCGATGATGCACAACGTCAAAGCACCAAAGATGCGGCTGAGCTTGCCGGTATTAATGTACTGCGCTTACTAAACGAGCCTACTGCCGCTGCCGTTGCTTACGGTTTAGATTCGGGGCAAGAAGGTATTATCGCCGTTTATGATTTAGGGGGCGGTACTTTTGATATCTCTATTCTGCGTCTCAATAAAGGCGTGTTTGAAGTGCTAGCCACCGGTGGCGATTCTAGCCTAGGCGGCGACGACTTTGACTCATTATTAGTTGATTACTTAAAACAAGAAACTGGCGTGACGGGCTTATCTCCTTCGGTATTACGCTTATTCATTAATAAAGCCAAAGCCTGTAAAGAAGCACTCAGCCAATACGAAAAAGTGAATGTTGGCCTTGAGTTTGACGATGAAAAATACATGGTTGAAGTAACGCGAGAAAAATTTAATGAGCTCGCTATGCCACTGGTTAAAAAAACGCTCCGCTCATGTCGTCGTGCAGTAAAAGATGCCGGTATTGAAAATCAAGAAGTATTACAAGTTGTAATGGTTGGTGGTTCAACCCGTATGCCATTAGTGCGTACTCAAGTCGGTGAATTTTTTGATAAACAGCCGCTGACTTCAATTGACCCTGATCGTGTTGTTGCACTGGGTGCTGCGCTTCAAGCTGACGTATTAATTGGTAACAAGCCAGATTCAGACATGTTATTGCTGGATGTGTTACCGTTGTCGTTAGGACTTGAGACCATGGGTGGCTTGGTTGAAAAAATCATTCCACGCAATACCACTATTCCAGTTGCACGTGCGCAAGAATTTACTACGTTTAAAGATGGTCAAACGGCTATGTCGTTGCATGTATTACAAGGTGAGCGTGAACTGGTTGACGATTGTCGATCGCTGGCAAAGTTCAGCTTAAAAGGCATTCCACCTATGGCTGCGGGAGCGGCGCATATTCGCGTTACCTTTAAAGTAGACGCTGATGGTTTACTAAGCGTATCAGCCATGGAAAAATCAACCGGCGTTCAAGCAGAAATACAAGTAAAACCGTCGTTTGGTTTGTCTGACGACCAAGTTGCTAATATGCTTAAAGAGTCGATGAGTAACGCTAAAGGCGACATGCAAGCGCGTATGCTTAAAGAGCAACAAGTTGAAGCGCTTCGTGTAATAGAAGCCATGGAAGCCTCATTAGCTGCTGATGGCGATTTACTTGAGCCTGAGCAACTAGCTGCGCTGAAAGTGGAAATAAACGAACTTGCAAAAGTACGCGAGAGTGCACAAGAGCCAAGTGAAATTAAAGCAGCCATTGAAAAAATGGACAATGCGAGTAGTGATTTTGCCGCGCGTAGAATGGATGCATCAATTAAAAAAGCCTTAACAGGCCAGTCAGTAGACAATATATAAGAGAGATTAGAATGCCACAAATTGTTTTTCTTCCCCATCCGGAGTTGTGTCCTGACGGTGCTGCAATAGAAGCGCCCGCTGGCGAAACGGTACTTGATATCGCGCTTAAAAATGGCATTAGCATTCCTCATGCCTGTGAAAAATCATGTGCATGTACAACCTGTCACTTAGTGATCCGTGAAGGTTTTGACTCATTAGATGAAAGTGATGACCTAGAAGACGACATGCTAGATAAAGCATGGGGTTTAGAGCCTGAATCGCGCTTAGGTTGCCAAGCAATCATTAGAGATGAAGACTTAGTGGTTGAAATACCTAAGTACAATCTCAATATCGTTAATGAAGAACACTAGTTTTTAATTAACGACTATTATATTAAAAGCCGCTGTTTGATACAGCGGCTTTTTTGTTTGTATTTGGTAGCAGCGGATTTATTCCGCGTCTTTTTTAAAGGTTAAAGGCGAAAGGCAAAAGGTTACGAGCGACGGGCTGCGAGGCGCGGGTAAATTAAAATAGCCTGTAGGCGGGGCTTTACGCCGCGCAAATGTGGTTAAAGGTAATAAAATTATGCACAAAGAGGTTAAGAGACGCTGCGCTTTTAGAGGAAGTGACAAAACAATTAATCACTCAGGCTAATGGTTAGTGCTTTCTCATTTTCTTCTCATTCACTTCTCTTTGTGCATATGCTTTTTAAAGCGGTTTTATTCCGCGTTTGTTAGTAATTTTATTTACCACAGAGATTACAGAGTGCGCAGAGGAAGTGAATAAATACAAAGGTTGAAGGTAAAGGGTTACGGGCGGCGGGTAAATTAAAATAATAACTCTTGTAGTGTTAACCATAAGGCTGTTTAATTTATCGAAGCCCGAAGCCCGAAGCCCGAAGCCCGAAGCTCGAAGCCCGAAGCCCGAAGCCCGAAGCCCGAAGCTCGAGGCTCGAGGCTCGAGGCCCAAAAACCAAAACCCATTTCGGAGGTATATTTTGAGTGATCTTATTTTTTCAGACTCGTTTATTAACGGTGAATTTTATCAAACCAACTCACGCTTTAGCGTTGATGATCCGGCCACCGAACAAAGTATTGTTGATGTAAGTGATATTGACGAGCAAGGCGTAAAAAATGCCATAACAGCAGCAAAAGGCGCGTTTGTAAAATTAAAAGCCACCAATGCAACCGAGCGAAGTGACACCTTGATGCGCTGGTATGAGTTGGTGATCAAGCACAAACAAACCCTTGCTACACTTATGACTAAAGAGCAGGGAAAACCGCTTAAAGAATCGCTTGGTGAAATAGATTATGGCGCCGGCTTTATCAAGTGGTTTGCAGAACAAGCTAAACGCAGCTATGGCGATGTGATCCCCGCCACCGATAACAGTCATCGTTTAACTAGCTTCAAGCAACCTATTGGCGTGGTAGCAGGTATTACGCCATGGAATTTTCCTGTTGCTATGGTAACTCGAAAAGTTGCCCCTGCTTATGCTGCGGGCTGTAGTTTTATACTCAAGCCTTCTGAGCACACACCATTATGTGCTATCGCTTTAGCGTATTTAGCTGATCAGGCTGGCTTTATTAAAGGCGCATTTAATGTGTTGGTATCACAAAACGCTAAAGACGTTGGTAAAATGCTGACAGACTCAGAGGTCGTACGTAAGTTTACTTTTACTGGCTCTACCGGGGTGGGTAAGCAGTTACTCTCTCAATGTGCATCTACAATAAAGCGTACTTCAATGGAATTGGGGGGAAATGCCCCGTTTATAATATTTGATAATGCTGATATTAACGATGCGATTGATGGATTAATGGCGGCCAAATTTAGAAACTCAGGACAAGCTTGTGTTGCAGCAAATCGTATTTTTATTCAGCGTAATATATTAAATTACGTGCTTGAAAAAATAACACCCAAAGTCGCTGCGCTCAAAGTTGCGAACGGTTTTGATGAAAATGCCGACATAGGGCCGCTTATTTACCCCAAAGCAAAAGAGAAAGTGCAACAACTGATTAAAGACGCTCTTGATAAAGGCGCTACGTTAATTGGAGATAACAGCAATTTAGGTGGCAGTTTTCAAAACCCATTAATAGTCACCAATGTCACTACACAAATGGATATTTATCACGAAGAAGTGTTTGGTCCTGTATTAACGGTGATCCCATTTGATGAAGAAAGCGAAGTACTTGCGCTTGCTAATGACGTCCCTTATGGATTAGCTGCGTACTTTTATAGCCAAAACATTAAACAAATCTATCGTATAAGCGAAGGGCTAGAGTTTGGCATGGTAGGTGTAAATGAGGGCGTTATATCAAACCCAGTTGCGCCGTTTGGTGGTGTAAAGCAATCAGGTCTTGGTCGTGAAGGCGGGCATCAGGGTTTAGATGAGTACTTAGAAGAAAAATACGTATGTATTAAGGTGTAATGGTTAAGACTGTACCGATGAGTTAATGGTTGTAAGATAAAACTCGGTTAAATGTTGCTAGATAATGGGCTAAATGTTACCTTTTTAATATATATTTTTCGTAACAAAATAGTAAAAAAATTTCTATAAGTAGAAATACCCCCGTGTGTAAATGCCACCATTTGGTGGCATTTTTTTAGCCCCTTTTTTGGCGAACCTTATCGCTTCGGTCTAAAATTACTCTAACAATTGTAAACATGATCATCGACATGGCCAACGCACTTGGCGTAAATAGCGTGGCAGAAGGCGTTGAAGAAACGGCGCAATTCAATTACTTAAAACAACGTGGCTGCGACTTGTTTCAAGGCTACTTATTTTCAAAGCCAATCCCTATTGCACAGTGGAAAGAGCGCCTTTAATAAACGGCAACGGAGCGCGGGCACCGAGTTTCGGGGAACCACCGCGTTTTAATTGTTTTGTAGGCGGGGCTTTACGCCGCGCACATGTAACTTTTTTAAAGATTAAAGGCGAAAGGTTACGAGCGACGTGGCGCGGGTAAATTAAAATTTTTTGTAGACGTAGAGCTTGCTCACGTTAGCCGCAGGGCGGCTTATTGTTATATTTTTTAGTTATTTTATTTACCACAGAGGTAAAGAGAACACAGAGGAAGTGATTAAAGTGACTAGGTGCTAGGGCTTATAGCCCGCTATCCGCCGGTGGCTTTTCTCTGTGTAGCGCGTAGCGCCTCGGTGTTCTCTGTGGTAAAAAATATTTTGTAGGCGGGCTTTACGCCGCGCACATGTAGCACGGTGTTAGGGTTAAGAGTAGCCCGTTACACGCAGCTCGTGGCTTTTCTCGGTGTATCAAATAGATAAACTATAATTTGATTTTTAATAATGAAGTTATGAATTAACTTTGAATATTACTGAGGATACTTAGAAATAGTGGGGCGATTGACGGGGCTCGAACCCGCGACAACCGGAATCACAATCCGGGGCTCTACCAACTGAGCTACAACCGCCACTACATACACCTTGTTTGGTGTGGCGCGCATAATACATAATATCCCCATGCTTGTGAAGCAAAAAATCAAAAAAATTAAACTTATTTTAAGTATTCTATATTTAAGCTATTGGCAACGGGCAACGGGCAACGGGCAGCG
>NZ_JASDDE010000058.1:0-19634 GCF_030407565.1 Pseudoalteromonas sp. APC 3694 | reverse complement strand
TTTCATGTTGATTTCCCTGTTTGATTACTAATTTAGTAATATTGAGCCAGCTTTATTAGCTGGCTTTTTTTATGCCTCAAATTCAACTTTTTTAAAATTATTTTGAACTAATTTAAACACCGCGCGTCTACTATTATGCTTGTAGTTGATATGTTGTTTTACAAGTTTCATGTTGATTTCCCTGTTTGATTACTAATTTAGTAATATTGAGCCAGCTTTACTAGCTGGCTTTTTTTATGCGCTTAATTTAGTGTTTTACCCTACTGCTAAAGAGCGTAATTCGTTATGATGGCATGTCACTAAATTTTAAAAGTTTATTCTATGTTTACTTCGTTTTTATCCCATTTAGATTGGTTAAGTGTTGGTACTGGCGCTATAGCCGGTATGGCTATTTTCAGCGTTGTATCAGTCCAGTTAAGCAAAAAAATAAAGCGCCAAGTGAGTGAGCAGCAACAACAGTTATTGTTATTACAAAGCCAGCATGAGCATACGCAAAATCAATATGCCTCTTTAGTGGAAGAGCACGACTTGTTAGGGCTTACTCATCAAGAGCAACGTGATCAGGCGCAACATTTTAAAACGCGATTAACTGAGCAAGAAAAACAAAGTCAACTTTATAATCAATATTGGCGTAAAGCCGAAGCCGAGCTAACCGCCCTGCGCGAGCAATACAATCTGCGCGATGTCGAGCTTAATAATATACGCACTACCCTTGAGCAAAAGCAGCAACATTTTAGCGAGCAACTCGCCCATATAGAGCAAAGTAAAGAAACGCTTAAAAAAGAATTCGAAAATTTAGCCAATCAAATCTTAGAAGAAAAATCGCAAAAATTTAAAACCCTCAATCAAGAAAGCATAGAGCAGTTACTCAAGCCGGTTCAAGGTGAGCTAAAAGGCTTTAGAGATAAAATGGAATCTATTCACGTTGAAGATTTAAAACAACGTGCAGCACTTAAAACCGAGCTATTACATTTACAAGCCAAAAGCCAAGCCATTACCGAGCAGGCTGACAAGCTAAGCAATGCCTTACAAGGGCAAAAGAAAACCCAAGGTAATTGGGGCGAGTTAATGCTTGAAAACGTGCTTGATAGCGCAGGACTTCGAGCTGGCACCGATTACAAGCGAGAAGTGTCTTTTAATACCGAAGACGGTCGTTTGCGCCCTGATGTTGTGGTGTATTTACCTCAAGGACGCCACTTAGTGATTGATGCAAAAACATCGTTAAATGCCTATACTCGCTACGTAAATGCCGAAACAGAGCTGGAATCTCAACAAGCGATTAAAGAGCATGTAAATGCCGTAACTTCCCGTATAAATGAGTTGGCCAGTAAATCGTATGACCGTTTACCAGGGATAAACTCGCCTGAGGTAGTTATTATGTTTGTACCGATTGAATCCGCCTTTGTAGAAGCACTTAAATACCAAAGCGACATTTACCAGCAAGCAATTGAAAAAAACATTTTGGTTGCTACCCCTACTACCCTGCTAACCAGTTTAAATATTGTTAAACAGTTATGGCGCTTTGAAGAGCAAACTAAATACTCAAAAGAGCTGGCTAATCGTGCTGAGCGTTTTTACAGTAAACTCAACGGCTTTTTAACCAGTATGGAAGGCGTGGGTAAACAGCTTGATAAAGCCAAAGAAACTTACGATAAAGCATTTTCTCAGTTATACCGTGGTAAAGGTAACTTAATTAAACAAGCCTCAGAATTTAAGGAGCTTGGTGTATCGGTGCAAAAAGAGTTACCTCAAGAAAGCGTTGAACGCGCTCACTTAGAGCTTGATGAATAAACACCACATATAATATTTGCGCACTAAGGTTGTGCGTTTATGTGGCTAGTTATTTACTAACTGCGCAGGCACTATAATAATATCTGTCCTTTAGGATTAACCACATGCAACGCCCAACTGTTTTTTTCATTTCTCATGGTGGCGGCCCAATGCCATTACTAGGTGATGTCAACCATGCAGAAATGCGAGCCTGTTTAGAACAGGTTGCCGCTACAATCCCAAAGCCTTCTGCTATTTTAATGGTCAGCGCGCATTGGGAAGCTCAACCAATTAGTATAACGGCGCACTCTTCACCGCCGCTTATTTACGATTACTATGGTTTTCCTGAGCAGGCGTACCAATTAACTTACCCTTGTACTGGCCAGCCGCAACTTGCTAATTTAGTACAACAAGCGCTCGCAACACATAATATTGACTCAAAACTCGATCCACAGCGTGGTTTTGATCACGGTATGTTTGTACCGTTAAAAATTATGTATCCAGAGGCCGATATTCCCTGTGTGCAAATATCCTTGCACCCAAGCCTTGATCCGCTGTTGCATGTTGAAATTGGTAAAGCGCTGCAAAGTATTGATTACGATAACTTATTAATTATAGGCTCAGGCTTTACCTTCCATAATATGCGCGCTTTTGGTGTTACTCAGTCAAACGATGTTAACCAGCAAAATCAGGCATTTGAAAATTGGTTGGTAAGCACAATCGCAGATCAAACATTAACCGAGCAACAGCGTGAACAGCAATTATTAGCATGGCAGCAAGCTCCAGCTGCACGCTTTAATCACCCCAGAGAAGAGCACTTGTTACCGCTACATGTATGCTATGGCGCTGCTATGTGTGCAAGCACTGAGGTATTTGAATTAAATATTGCCAATAAGCGAGCCAGTATGTATTTGTGGCAATAATAAAAAACACGCCAGACTTTGCTAGGCGTGTTTTTTGGTTCTACTGTATTTATTACAGTGGTTAAGCGTAAGCAATTACCATTTCATTTCGCCTTTATGAACTTTAGCGCCAATGCTAAGAGCCATAGGTAATACAGCCTCTGGGTATGAGTTGGTCATTTTATTTATCAGCAGCTTACTGCTATCACTACTTTGCTTAGCGTGTGCAAAATCCTTTAAATACTGGATTGAAAAATCAATATTTGCAGCATCTAATTGAGTGCTTGCTTTCATATGCCCAGGGATCACCACGTCAGGGTTGAGTGCTTTCATTTCATTAAGTTGCTTTGCCCATGCATTTTGCTCTGCCTGAGTTTGTGCATCGGCCATCCATAAATGAACATTAGCGTATACAGCCACATTCCCTAAAATAGCTTTATTATCAGGTATCCATAAATATGGGCGATGATTATGCTCACCCTCTGTGCCACGAATTTCAATGGTATGGCCTTCGATTTTTAAGCTATTACCATTAAATACCTTAGGTATGACTAATGCGGATCGTTTAAGTTAATTGAACGATCTTTCAGAGGCTTCATAATAGGCTACAACAAAAGTTGTGGCCTATTTTTATGTCTGAATTTATTAAAGAATTACACCTTACTACTGAGTTTAGCCAAGATCGTGATATTGATTCGTTTACTAAGCATATTCCCCTTGAGTGGATTGAAGCAGCCGTTACTCAAACAGGGAGAGCCTCTGTGCGTAAACGACGTTTCCCCGCCGAGCAAGCTGCTTGGCTTGTATTAGGGATTGGTTTATTAAGAAACCGCTCAATATCTGAAGTCTGTGACAAACTAGAGCTCGCTTTTCCTGACGCTAAAGGAGAGCTTCCACCATTGGCGACTAGCAGTATTATAAAAGGGAAAGAAAAGCTAGGCGCAGCGCCTATGAAACACCTTTTTAAACATACAGCAACGCAGTGGGAGCAGTCGCAAACTTTTGATGAGGTGTGTGGTTTAAAGCTGCTCAGCATTGACGGTACACAATTTAAAACTCAAGATACACCGAGTAACCGTCACTTTGGCTATGCTAAATCGACAACAAACTTCCCCTCAGTACTTGCTGTGACCTTGATGTCGACAAGAACGCATTTAATATCCGATGCAGCGTTTGGCCCCATTACTCAAAGTGAAATTCATTATGCTCAACAGCTTGTTGGCTCAGCACCTGAATATTCATTGACGCTATTTGATAGAGGTTTCTTTTCGGCTGAACTATTTACGAGCTGGCAAGGCGTTAGCGAAAATCATCATTGGCTTACACCCATCAAAAGCAAAATGCGCTATGAAATAACGGAGTCATTTAGCGATTACGACCACTTAATAACAATGCCTATTTCACCACAAGCTAAGAAATCAGCCCCTTACCTAGGTGATACATGGCAAGCAAGGCTTATTCAAATTCCGACACCTAAAGGGGAAATAAAAGGGTTCATCACCTCATGCGTCTGTCCAGAAAAGTACCCGCTGAAAGCGCTACTCGATGTGTATTGGCAACGATGGGAAATAGAGCGAGGCTATGGTGAGCTCAAGCAATATCAACTATCAAATAAACCAGCATTACGGAGCCTGAAACAGGAAGGTATTTATCAAGAGCTCTGGGGTATTCTGACATCATATAATATCGTGAGACTAGAAATGGCAGAGATGGCTAAAGCCCATAAAGTTGAGCCATTACGCATCAGTTTTATTAACGCATTATATCTCATACAAGACGAGTTTTTATGGTGTTCAGGTCGAAGCCCTGGGACAATCCCTAAAAAGCTAAAAGAACTACGTGAAAACGGTAAACGGCTAATATTACCGGAGAAAAGAAAGCGAAAAGCTTATCCGCGAGCGGTGCTGGCAAAGACACAAAAATATCCGGTTAGATATAAACGAAAAAACACCACTCGTTCTTAAACGAGTGGTGTTATAGGTATGACGGGGTTTTTTGGTGCGTTTTTACCCATTTTGGGGTCAAGAAAGCAAGTTTACCTTTAAGCTTTGCTGCTATTTTTTGGTGCACTGCGGGCGTAGTAATAACCTCTGCCTCAGGAAAAAACTGTTGTAACACTTCAGCGCCAAAGTAGTAATCAGGGTCGGCCTGGCTAATAAAAATAGTTTTTAATTGTTTACCAGAGTCAATTACTTTGGCGGCAATGCGCAGTGCATCTGCTTTGGTAAATCCGGTATCAATTAAAATTGCATCGGTACGGCCATAAACCAGCGTGGCATTAACATGAAAGCTATTGCTGTCAGCGTTATACACATCAAGGGTTAATGGGGGTTCGTCTGCAATAGCGATATTGCTGGCTAATAGTGTGCTTAGTAAAAGCGTGCGTAGGTTCATGGTATTCTCATCATTGGTTGCTAATGCGAGCATAATAAAGGTTTGATATGTTCAGAAAAACAACCAATATTTAGCATCATTGTTTCATAAATCGTGCAAATACTATGGATAAACTCACCGCAGCGCAGGTTTTTGTGGATGTTGCCTACTCAGGCAGTTTTACTGCCACTGCCGATCGGCTTGAAATGTCACGCCCTATGGTTACTCGTCATATAGAGTCGGCAGAGGCCTGGTTAAATACGCGCTTATTGCATCGCACTACCCGTAAAGTAACGCTTACCACCGCCGGCGAGGCCTGTTTACCCGAAATAGAGCAATGGTTAGAACAGGCTAACCGTTTAGTTGAACAAACTAAAAGCCAGCAACAGTTGTCAGGTAAAATACGAGTAGCGACCAGTATGTCGTTAGGTTTTGCACAATTAGCCCCTATATTTACACGTTTTATGAAACGTCACCCTAACGTGCAAATAGACATAGATCTTGAAGACTCAACCACAGATCTAATAGAGCAACGTGTTGATTTGACAATACGTATTGCAGCCAATCCTGATCCTTCGTTAATAGGTAAGCCTATTGCCGAGTGTGAATCTATATTAGTGGCCTCAGCCAGCTACCTTGCTGATTATCCGCCAATAACGACACCACAACAGTTAAGTGCTCATCAGTGTTTAGGCTATAAAAACTTCGACCGATATATTTGGCATTTACACAACGGGGATGAATTTCAATCGGTTGATGTTAAATGCAATTTAAGTGCAAACGAGGCCACCACATTACTTCATGCAGCCATAGCCGGTGGTGGTATTTCAGTGCAGCCTACGTATTTGGCAAACCAATATATACTTGATGGTCGCTTGCAGCATGTATTAGCGCCATGGACATTAAACCCAATAAAAATATATGTGCTTTACCCTTCTCGTCAGCATTTATCGGCAACAGTAAGAGCACTAATCGACACGCTCAGTGAAGAATTTAAAAATCCAGCATGGTAATAAATTATAAAAGTTTGGGTTTAAACCATAGCTTTGTGCGTTAAGCATACTGATATTCTGTACGTTATTTTGTTACAGTAAATGTAATAAGCGCCTTAATCCATAAAGGCCAACAGACCTAAGGAACAATAACAATGAATCTGATCAAAACATCGGGCTTGGCACTGGCTATTGTTGCGGGCTTAGGCTTGCAAGCATGTTCAAGTACCAGCATAACAACCAACAATAATGCAGCGATGAGCACCGTGAATAACCCATTAAACCTAGCGCAAATTTATAAAGATAAAGAATTTAAAACCCAGCGTAGCACTTACTTTAAGTGGCTAGACGATGGTACCGGCTACACAGTGCTTGAAGAGCGCGAAAGCGAAAAAGAAAAAGCAGACGATAACAACGTCGATGACGAAAAAGAGCACGGCGTAAAAGGCAACGACATTGTATTTTACAATGCTGACGGCACAGGCCGTAAAGTACTGGTTGAGTTTGAAAAGCTGTTGCCAGAGGGCGCAGACGAGCCATTTGCAATCGAAAGCTATCAGTGGTCAAAAGACGGTAAATGGCTGATGGTATTTACTAACAGTGAGCAAGTTTGGCGTTCGCGCAGCAGAGGCGACTTTTGGTTACTTAACCTTGAGACAAACCAATTACAGCAATTAGGTGGTAAAGACGTTGAGCCAACTAAGTTAATGTTTGCTAAGTTCTCGCCAGATAGCTCAAAAGTGGCTTACGTACGCGACAACAATATTTATATGCAAGCGGTTGGTAGTAACGATGTAACTGCGCTCACAACCGATGGTAGTGCCACCATTGTTAACGGTAATTTTGATTGGGTATACGAAGAAGAGTTTACTATTGCCGATGGCTTTCGTTGGAGCCCCGACAACAAATCAATCGCCTATTGGCAGCTTGATACCAGTGACGTTAAATTTTTCACTATGATCAACAACACTGACGAACTGTACCCTACCCTAAAAGAATTCCCTTATCCTAAAGCCGGTGAAACCAACTCTGCCGTGCGTGTTGGTGTGGTAAGCCTTAGCGACAAACAAACCCGTTGGGCTGAGCTTGAAGGCGATAACCGCGACCGTTATATTCCGCGTATTAGCTGGGCTGGCACCGGTAATGAATTAATGATTCAAGACTTAAACCGCCCGCAAAGCCATAACAAAGTGTGGTTGTTTGATTGGCAAAAGCAGCAACTGACCAAGATTTTAGAAGACAAAGACGATGCGTTTATCGAATGGTTTTATAAAGCAAACTGGTCAAAAGACGGCGAGTTTTTTATTTGGCATAGCGAACGCGACGGTTGGCGTCATCTTTATCGTGTATCGCGCGATGGCAAGACTATTATCGACCTAACCCCTGGCGATTACGACATTATTGATATGCTGAGCATCAATGAAGACAAAAACGTGATGTATTTTATTGCCTCGCCAAACGATCCTGGTCAGCGTTATTTATACAGCACACCGCTTGATGGCAGCAGCAAACCGTTACGGGTAACACCTGCTGAGTTTGAGGGATCAAACAGCTACTACATGTCAAAAGATGCCTCATGGGCAATGCATACTTACTCAAAACTTGGTACGCCACCGACTAAAGAGATCATTAAAGTGAGCGATCATAGTAATGTAAAAACCTTAGTTGAAAATACAAAGCTTAAACAAAAGCTTGCTGAGCAAAGCTTACCAAAGCATGAGTTTTTTAAAGTAAATGCGCAAGATGGCACCGAGCTTGACGGCTACATTATGTTCCCAGAGAACATGGATAAAAGTAAAAAATACCCAATTGTGTTTTACGTATACGGCGAACCATGGGGTTCAACTGTGCAAGACCGCTGGGAAGGTAACAGTTACTTGTATAAATCACTGTTAACGCAAAAAGGCTTTATTGTGGCATCGGTTGATAACCGCGGTACACGTGCACCAAAAGGCCGCGATTGGCGTAAATCGATTTATAAAAAAATTGGCTCAATTACCGTGCAAGACCAAGTAGACGCCCTAGATGCCATGGCTAAACGTTGGGATGTAATAGACACCGAGCGCGTTGGCGTATGGGGACACTCAGGCGGCGGTAGCTCAACCCTTAATTTATTGTTCCGCCATGGCGATAAATTTAAAGTAGGCATTGCCTCAGCACCCGTGCCAGACATTCGTTTATACGACACCATTTATCAAGAGCGTTATGCGGGTAACCCAAACACCGATCCTGAGAGTTACGATAACACCTCGCCTATTACCTTTGCTAAAAACCTAACCGGTAAGCTATTGCTTATTCACGGCACAGGCGATGATAACGTGCATTATCAGGGCTCAGAGCGTTTAATTGACGAGCTTGTAAAGCATAACAAGCAGTTTGAGTTTTTCTCATACCCTAACCGCTCACATAGCCTACGTGAAGGTAAAGGCACCGCCCTGCACTATCACACCATGATGGCCGAGTTTTTTGAAAAGCATTTATTAAACAAGTAATCGCTTTAAAAAAATAAAATACTAAAGCCGCACACTAACTGTTAGTGTGCGGCTTTTTTAATCAAAATGTAACGGGGGTTTACAAGCGTGAGTTGAAGGTAATACTGATGAGTGCATTATGGTGGTCAATAAAATTTAGTAACATTTTTTCAAATATTCATTAAGAAGGGATTAAATTTTACTTTAGGCTTAATTCTACTAACAAATCTTCTGCTGTGATTTTATTAAAATCATCCTTAATTTTCTCATAAACAAATGTTCTAATTGGCATTCGACTGGTAAATGAGGCTTGTTTATCGTTATAGGCTGGCCCTTGATTTGGTGAAAACATATAAGACAAGGAAGTGCTTCCTGAGCTATATCTCTCTTCTGCAACCCCATTGATCAGGAACTCCCCATCTTTATAGTCGAAAAGTTTTTGCTCTGGATCTACTTCAACTTTGATTCGACATTCTTCACCTTTATTATACGTGTAAGCATATCTGAAGCTCCATAATTCAGGGTCCTTTCGAGAAACTTCTACATATACTTGTTTTGGCAAGTCATTAATAAAATCGAGTTTGTGAGTAATACCTGAAAAGTTGCAATTGACAATACTTTCATAAGACTCAATAGCTTTCAGGTAAAAGCAGTTGATAAATTCACAGAGCTTTTCAGATGAATAATTTGAAAACTTGTTTCGATAATCTGTAGGAGAATTTATATCTGGTGGTGGTAATGTTTGCTCTTTAATCCATTTATTATGTGCTGAAAGTTGTATAATTAGATCACTAATAGCTTTTAATTCATAATCATTATTAATGTTAGGAGCTTCGAATACCTCTCCACTTTCGACTGCCTTAATAAGATCCTTTTCATACTGTTCTTTTCTTTCACATGGCATATGATGAATAGAAAACCCGGTCTGATTTGGGTTGCTCTTCCGTTGTTCGGTAATACATTCGTCACGCCATAATCCTTGATAGCGGTTTCGCCCAAATGCTAATTGCACTTGTTTGTAAACTTCGTCTAAATCTAATGGTAATCCCTTGTTGATATGTCTATCTAATTGACTATTTCCATGTAAAAAGTCATTCGTTGAAATTATCGCTAGCACCCCTTCTTGCATGGTAGTAACAACGTGACTTTCATTTAAGTTGCCTTTTTCTATTGCCTCACTAATCATTTCAATCGCATATTTAGCCGCTGAGGTTTTTGGGTCTTCATTTAGAAAGTTCGTGCCACCTCCTCTAAAGCACTCAGCTTGTAGGGCGTTTATTTCTTTATAAGACCTCTTGTCCCGCATAGGATACTTTAACACCACCGTTTTTTTAACACGGTCACTAGTGACTGGAAATACCCCATAATCGAGCCAGTCCCCAGAATTTATATAACAAACGCCTATTTCATGGTTAGTAAAAGGTGGTAAGCAATGCTTAAGATTTGGAAAAAGAGTATCTAATATTTCATTATATGTTGTTATAAATTCTTCTGCTCTAGAGCCAATTAGAGAGTCAACAGCCATTTTTTGTTGAGCTGGTGCTCGTCTTAAATGCCAAAATAGAGAGCTTCTTAAAATACTATTATCAAGAATGCTGGGGAGTTGCTCTAATAGTTGAGCGCTAGATATATCGTCAAGCTTGAGAATATGTCGGGCTAGGAAGTAATCTCTAACAGGGCCATAGTAGAATGAGTAATGTTTTACATCTTTATGATCCTGTTGAGCCGTTATAAAACCTATAGATTCTAATTGTCTGAAAATACCAACCGTTTCTAATGAGTTAGACTTTTTGAAGATAGTTGTAATACTGGCACGCCAAAGCTCTCCAAACGTGGCACTTTTTTTAGCTTTATCTATAGACTCCTCATAAATTGCTTGCGCAAGACTAATTAAAGCAAGCCTAAAAAGTTCAGGTTCTACTGTTTGCTCAAGCTTTTTGCGAATCCAAGTATCAATTAGTCGCTCTTCCGATATATTTATTGGTATATCTTTACCGTTAGCATATAACTCGCTAACTACCCTCAATAAAAAAGGGTGTTTGCAATAATTTTTGATAGCTCCTTCAGGAAAAGACGATAATTTATAACATTCTGTATATACAGCAATTGCTGCATTTTTTTCTGACTCATTGAAGGTTGTTAAAGCAAATGGACGGGGATCTATATTGCTATCAGTATCTGAGCTATACCAACTTTTATCTAGCAATAGATGAAGTTTTGAAATGGTTCCTCGTATCCGTGAAAACCTCGGCCAATCAGAAGTTTTAACTGAAACTATTAATTTAATGATTCCTTTTGCTGAGCTAATATTTGATGCAAGCTCACTAATGCTTCGCTCAATGTTAACAGCTTCGGCTTCATCAAGTGAATCTATGAATAATAAAACTCTCTTTTTTAATACTCTTCCTAACTTACACAGCCTTCTTACAATTTCTGGCAAGCCTATATTTTCACTGAAGCCCCAATTAAACTCGTTAGATAACGAGTTTTCGATACTCTCGCTAATTTCGGTTGCGTTAATAAATAAAACAATTTGCTCTTCGCCTAATTCTTCAGCCAAGGAGCAAAGCTCGTTTGTTTTACCGACCCCTGACTCTCCCAATATAGCGAATGCGGTACTATTACTTTTTATAAATGAGTCAACTGCTGTTCTGACATTTTCGCGCTTTACATAGGTTTTAGGGTTAAACTTTCTATTGTTTTGTGAGCCTTTTAACGCACTCATTCCTCTTTCTCTTTGGACTCGACAAAAGCGCTGCATATTTTCAGAAGAGTAACCCAAAAAATGTTGAAGAGCTTCAAAGCGAATATTCAAATCTTCTTGAGTTGAAAGTTGTCGAAAGTTAATCCAAAAATCAGTCTTTGCAAGTTGTTCACTATTAACCTGTTCCTTGCTTATAGTGTCATATACTTTGGTTTCTTTACCATTAGTGACAATTACAAATGGTGCAATTTGGTCCAGCAACCTTGCATAACTAATTCCTTGATTAACATCTTCTTGAGTTAAATCTACATTAGGTGCTTTTAGCTCGATAATAAATAGATTATCCCCATCGGAATTTTTAACTAGAACATCAAACCTTCCAGCAAGTTTACTTTTTTCATTCCCTTTTATATCAAGAACGGTATGCCCTAACCGTACAGTAAATGTTTGCTCAAGAGATACCTGGGATAAAGGTATGTTTAGTGCCTGTAAGTACGGCAAAAGTATTGTGCTACAAAGTTCTTCTTCATTTAACTGGCTCATACTGTTGTCCATTCCCATATCGCCTAATTATTGTCACTGTAGTTTACGTAGTATTTTAAATTATCATTATAATTTAACAATTAAGAGTAGCAGCATTCTATTCTTAAACTTCATTAACAGAGTTAAGCCAATCTTGATCGTATTTAAATGACCAAAAACCGTTACTATCTTGTAATTGATCCATGAGCTGTTTGCCAGCATAAACATCAAGTGATCTATTATTCATTGCCAGCCACCATGTTCTGAATTTGCATTAGTAATTTATTTTTAGCCTTTTCATCATGTTGAGGTACAACCACGTCTATTTTTACTTCTAAGCCTAAAGCTTCCATTAAATCAAACGCGCGGCCAATTGATAACGAACCTGTGCCATTTTCAAAATCACTTACTGTATTAATACTAGGGTCTGTTGATCTTTCAAGGTTAAATTTGCAGCAGTCTGTTTGGTATTTAGGCAAGGCAGCGCCTATGTGGTGTGGTTATTCCCCATAAATAGGCGATAACGCAGCATCAATGCCAAACAGGCGCTGCCCGAAGGGTTCTGCCTAAGGGCGATTTACTCTTTGTTGCCTACATGGATGTAGGTAAGGGGCGTGAGCAGGACGCGGAAGCTTTGCTCGGTTTTTACTTATTCTTACATGGATGTAAGCCAGTAGAATAACGCAGGAGCAGTTATCGAGCCCACTAGGTTACAAACCTCGCGCCGCGATTAAATAGCCGCCCCTAGTTTGAACGAATCTTAATCCGTAAAGGTCAACAGACCCTAATACCGGAGAAATCTCCCGCAGTTTTTTGGTCAAACTTTTGGCTTTTTCTCACAATGCTTGCCAATTTACCTAATTGTTTTGCTGACTTTATCGTGACTTCCATTACCAATCCAAAATTCACAGTGTTTTGTGAATAATAGTTAAAAAAGTACAAAAAAGCTAATAATTCACAATATTTTGTGAATTATAGCGAAAGTTAACTCACTAAAGGATAAATTCACAGTATTTTGTGAATTAGTAAATTAATAGGCATGAACCTAATAAATTCACAATAAACTATGAATTTAGGTAATTGAAATTTCACTCTCTTTTTAATCAAAATGGTGTGAGGGGTTTACAGCTGAGGTCAAAGGTTAAAGGAACAAGGTCAAAGAATTTTAGTTACGGTAAGTTGGGTATAGCCGAACAAAACCCAACAAGGAAATACTGCTCAATAGGTAATAAGTGAATCGTTTAATGTTAAACACAGCTTGGTACGAGAATAGAAATAAAAAGAGTAGCATCCATGCTACTGCAAGTGCGATATTAATAAAAACTAAGAGCTTGGTTGCGAAGATTGATACTTATTAACGAGAATGTGCTGCAAACTTTTAAGTGCCCGCTTTATCGCTTGCAGCATACTTCTTCCCTTTGTATTTACATTAATACTGGGTAGCCCAGGCAAAAGAATATTAATTTTGCATTGCTGCAAAGTGCCGTGGCGCTCATTCGAAAGGTCATTTATTTGAATCTCAACTTTACGAATATTTAAAGCATGTTTTGCCAATTGGCTTTTTATCAACTTCAAAAGCGACATCTTTTCACTTGCGTTAATTATCTTGTTTTTAACTGTAAGTTTTAGCTTCATGCAATTACACCTTTTAATAGTAACTATGTTGCAGGCATGACTGTAATCTACTAACTTAGTGACAAAGGAAAAAGCTGATTATTTCTTACTTTAAAACAGGTATTTTCGAATGATTACCAACATTAACTACAATCACTTATATTATTTTTGGCAGGTAAGTAAGCACGGCAGTATTGCAGCGGCGAGTAAAATACTTAATTTAACGCCGCAAACGGTCAGCTCACAAATTACTAACTTAGAGCAACGGTTAGGAAAACCACTGTTTATTCGCCAAGGGCGAGGCCTACAGTTAACTGAGTTTGGCCATGTAACCCAGCAATACACCAATGATATGTTTGCTATTGCTCACGAATGGTTAGAAACTACGCAAGGCGATACCACGCAATATTCACGAACGTTAAAGGTCGGTATTTCAGACGTGTTGCCTAAATCACTGGTGTCGAAGTGGCTAGCGCCTTTAATTAATAACGACCGTATTACAAACTTACACTGTATTGACGGCCAACAAGATGAGCTGCTTGCACAAATGGCGATTCATAAGCTCGATTTAGTGTTAGCTGATAAACCACTCGATACTACTTTGCCATTTAAGGCGTTTTGCCATGAAATAGGTAAAAGCCAAATCGCTCTTTTTGGTAACGAAACATGGCATTCGCAACTACATAAGCAGTTTCCGCAGTCTTTAAATAACAAGCCTTTAGTGCTCCCTGCAAAAGAAAGCCCCGTCGCGCGTGCTATTTATTATTGGCTGCAAGAGCAAGACATTGAAATGACAATAGCAGGCCATGTTGACGACAGCGCATTAATGAAGTCGTTAGGTGAGCAAGGGTTTGGGATATTCCCTGCGCCTATTTTGGTAAGAGCTGAAGTGGAGCGCCATTACGGCGTAAATTACATTGGTACAATTGATAATGTTTATCAGCATTATTATGCCTTTACGCCCGACAGGCTAATTAAAGACAGTATTTATGATGAATTTATAAAGCACGCTCAAATGACGTAGATTTTAGTTAATCGCTTTAAGATGTGAAGGTTAAAGGTTAAAGGTTAAAGGTTAAAGAGTTCGGACTCTAACGCTCAACACCGACGCGGGGTGAACCCGCTGCTACTAGTCGCTAATATTCTAGGTAGCAGCGGCTTTATGCCGCGTCTTTTTAAGGCTCATATAAATGCTCTTATCGAGTAAACATATTAATTGCCATTACAATTAATAAGCCGGCAAATATTTTCTTTATGGTTGAAACTGGCAAATAATGCGTGGCTTTAGCACCGAGTGGCGCGGTAAACCATGAGGTGCATACAATACCCAATAAAGCGGGCAAATACACAAAGCCTGCAAATCCTTCTTTTAGGCTAAATAACTGGCTGCCTGAGCTGATATAACCCATTGAGCCAAATAGTGCTATCACAATGCCTGAGGCCGAGGCGCAGCCTATGGCTTTTTTCATATCAACAGAAAAAAACGTCAGTAACGGCACCAATACTGCCCCGCCACCAATGCCAATCATGGCAGACAAGCCACCGGTTATGATCGTATAAACACTCAGCAGCCCTTTGTTTGGTAACGGGCGCGCTATTGCTGAATCATTCTTACCAGAAAAAATCATTTTTAGTGCAATTAGCACCACACTCACAGCAAACACCAAGCGCACCACATGCTCGGGTAACAGCGCAGCCATAAAGCCACTAATAAGCGCGCCAAAGGCAACGCCCGCCATAACCCAAGGCGCAATATCCCAGGGTACATTGCCATTTTTATGATGCGCAATAGCCGACGAGGTCGAGGTAAATAAAATAGAGGCCAGCGAGGTCGCAATGGCAACCACCACTACTTGTTCAGGTGGCAAAGCATTAAAGTGCAGTAATATCATGCTGAGTATGGGTACAATAACCAGCCCGCCCCCTATTCCTAATAAGCCTGCTAAAAAACCAACACCGCTACCTAATATGGCGCAGTATATAATTAACACTATTAAATCACTCATTCCTTTTGTCTCTTCTTATGTTAGGGGTTGTTATGCTCTGTGGCGGTGAGTTGCGTGTAAAAAACGTTTAATAAAACAGCTAAGCTCACCAAGGTTTATTCGAGTATATCAACAACCGTTTATGCAAATGGCACTTTAAGTACTTATAAGTATTGAATAATACTCACGTTTTGTATGAATAAATCACAACACCCGTGAAAACATCTAGAAATCTAGACTTCTAAAGCGGTTTTTGTGAGAGGGTCATAGGTAATTAGCTGAATTTACCCATTTAACTTTGCTACAGAATGAATCTGGCTCATGTTTTACCTGAAATAATACCGTTTTTCTTCATGCTACATAGCGCGTATAAATTTATTAACTCTGCAGAGCACCATTACAGCTAACCCGTTATGTCGGTTTTAACAGCGAGTAATGCGCCATCAATAAAAGCAGCAACAACTCAAATTGAAAGGATACGGCTATGAGCACTGATCTTGCATTTACTATTAAAAGCACTAACTTGGATGAAAACTACCATCCGTCAAATAACACACGTATTACGACCAATTTCGCTAATTTAGCAAGGGGTGAAAGCCGCCAACAAAACCTGCGTAATACCCTAAAAATGATCAACAATCGTTTTAATGCTCTGGCCAGTTGGGATAACCCACAAGGGGATCGTTACGAGGTTGAGCTCGAGATCATTTCGGTTGATTTAGACATTGCAGGCAGTGGCCAGGCATTTCCGTCAATTGAGGTATTAAAAACCAATATTATTGACCACCAAACTAATGAGCGAATTGAAGGCATGGTGGGTAATAACTTTTCATCGTATGTGCGCGACTACGACTTTAGCGTGTTATTGCTTGAGCATAACAAAAGCAAACCGCAATTTAGCATTCCCGATAATTTTGGTGACTTACACGGTAAGTTGTTTAAATGCTTTGTAAACTCAAATACCTATAAACAGCATTTTAAAAAGCCGCCAGTTATTTGCTTAAGCGTGTCTGATAACAAAATCTATCAGCAAACCGAAAACTTACACCCTATCTTAGGCGTAGAGTATCAGCCTAATGAGTCGTCGTTAACAGAGCAATACTTTAAAAAAATGGGCCTACAAGTGCGCTACTTTATGCCACCAAACAGCGTTGCACCGTTAGCGTTTTACTGTTTTGGTGACCTACTTAACGACTACAGCAACCTTGAACTAATTAGCACTATTAGCACCATGGAAACGTTTCAAAAAATTTATCGTCCAGAAATTTATAACGCTAATGCCGCCGCAGGTAGTCGTTATAAACCGAATTTAAAAAATGACGACCATTCGTTAACGCAAATTGTGTATGACCGCGCAGAACGAGGTCAATTAGCGGTTGAGCAAGGCAAATTTACCGAGCAGCATTTTATTAAGCCTTATCAGTCAGTGCTGCAGCAGTTCTCAGCAAGTATCGCTTAATCACACAACAAAATTAAAGGCAGCATTTATTATGAACAAACTATTACCCACATCATCAGCAGGCAGCTTGCCAAAACCGTCATGGCTTGCCGAACCCGAAACCTTATGGTCACCATGGAAATTACAAGGCAATGAACTGGTAGATGGCAAACACGACGCCCTGCGTATTTCCCTGCACGAGCAACAAACCGCAGGTGTAGATATAGTCAGCGACGGCGAACAAACTCGCCAACACTTTGTAACCACCTTTATTGAGCACTTAAATGGCGTTGATTTTGAAAACCGTAAAACAGTTAAAATTCGCGACCGTTACGACGCCAGCGTACCCACAGTGGTTGGCCCTGTGTCTCGTACTAAATCGGTATTTGTTGAAGACGCTAAGTTTTTACGCCAGCAAACCAGCCAACCAATTAAATGGGCATTACCAGGGCCCATGACCATGATCGACACCCTGTATGACGATCACTATAAAAGCCGTGAAAAACTAGCGTGGGAATTTGCAAAAATACTCAACCAAGAAGCCAAAGAGCTAGAAGCCGCAGGGGTTGATATAATTCAATTTGATGAACCCGCTTTTAACGTGTTTTTTGACGAAGTAAACGACTGGGGCATAGCCTGCCTAGAGCGAGCCATAGAAGGGTTAAAATGCGAAACCGCCGTGCATATTTGCTACGGCTACGGCATTAAAGCCAACACCGATTGGAAGAAAACCCTTGGCACCGAGTGGCGACAATACGAAGAAGTATTCCCTAAGCTGCAAAAATCGAATATTGATATTATTTCGCTCGAATGTCAAAACTCACATGTACCCATAGAGCTACTCGAACTGGTGCGCGGTAAAAAAATAATGGTGGGCGCAATCGATGTAGCCACCAATACCATAGAAACCCCTGAAGAGGTGGCAAAAACCCTACGCGAAGCGCTTAAATATGTAGATGCCGACAAACTCTACCCCTGCACCAACTGCGGCATGGCTCCCCTGCCCCGCGACATCGCAAACGGCAAACTCAACGCCCTAAGCAAAGGCGCAGAGCTAGTACGTAACGAACTATTAGCAGCGAATGTCGCTTAATTTTAATTACAGCTGCTGCAAAAAAGCCACACCTTAACACATGTTGAGGTGTGGCTTTTTTAATCAAAATGTCATGGGGGTTTACAGCTGAAATGCAAGGTTAAAGGCAAAAGGTGAAAGGTTTTAAGTTAGTTGAATATTGGTTGGGTAGAGTGCAACAAAACCAGCAAAAATAGTTAAATTTAACCGGGCCGCTAGGTACTATCGATTGAGTGGAAAGTGCCCCATTTGCATGCTGTCAGGATCTATAATTTCTGAAGTCAAGATTTGCCCCCTTTTGCTTAATAGTGTGGGTGAAGAGCAGGGGGCAGGTGATACTGATGGGCATATACTGCATAGCAGTAATGATGGTACTTCAAAAGACAGTAAATCTAGAGATGCCACAGAGAATGAAAAAAGCAAAATTGTTGTACGTGCTAAAGCTGAAAAAGCTAGAATAAATGATCTAGTTCAAGAGTTAAGATCTGAAACAGGTGAAAAGTATGAAACAGCAAAGAGTAATTATGGTTTTGTTGATAACAGCGAATTTAAAACTACCGCTGATCTCTTAATAAAAGATGCTGGGAAAATAGATGCAAAACTTAGTGAAATTATTAAAAACCCATCATCTATTAAAGTAATTGATACAAATGATGTAGGATTTGAAGGTACTTATAATATAATTACTGTTGAGATATCAATGACTACAACTTATTTAAATGGTAGTTCAGTGAGTGGTCTTATACACGAGATTTCACATTCATTTTGCGTGGAGCACCCGAATGGAGGTTACCATTTTAATAAAAAGGAGATTAGTATTCGTGCTAATAATGCTCGGTATCGCCCTTTTTATACAGACACTCAGGCGTTAGACAGTCAAAGGTTAGATAGAGCTGCTCTATATAAAAATGTTTATACACTTGATTTTGTGCTCCAAAATAAGAGGTTATAAGTGATTGATAAATTAATACTGTTGGGGGGTGCTATTTTATCATCTCACACTATGTCTAGCATGGCTGCTGAACATAGTGTTGATTTGTATAATAAGGTCTATATTGATGTGACTTGTTCAGTGGTTAAAGGCATTGCTACTTTAAAGTTTCACAATATGACTGGCACCTATGTAAATATAGAAGGTGCAAATGACAAGTTCGGCATTTGGGAGTCGGATGCCATTAAAGTTGTTCAAAAGAAATCATATTCAGAGCATTACACACGTTGGGAATATGCTAGAAAGAACAAGTTTTCTAGTTATGAAGGTAATGACCCTATATCGAGTTTAGTCCTTGCTCCATATTCAAAGCGAGAGTTTGATGTTTTTTATGATAAAGAATTTGAATTAAAATCAGGCGACGAATACATGTTATACCTAACATTTTCTGCTTATATAAATAGTTATCCGCTCGACTTTAAAGTCTTTAGGTCCAACAGGCTTTTGACCTCAAGCGATAATTGCTACTGATAGAATTAAAATGAGGTGAATAGGGTCACCCATTAGAAAGTTCCGATCAAGCAAGCAGCTGTGTTTTCTTGATCTTTTTATTCAAAAAGCCAAGTGTTCTTATTATTTAAACTCAATTTAAATATGACTACGCACCTAGTAATGACGTCGACTGGTGTGAATATACACCAGTCACCCATATGAATTTAGGCGGTTAAGCATCGTTGATGATTAGTTAAGGCCCTTGGCTTTCGCCCCGTCGCCAGAGTCAAATCTTGACTTCATACATTAAATTTGCGTATTCTCATGACTTTGATCACCGATTCTCATCAGCTTTGATCGCTTGATTT
>NZ_JASDDE010000057.1:0-26105 GCF_030407565.1 Pseudoalteromonas sp. APC 3694 | reverse complement strand
ATGCGTATAATACATCCTTTATTTTTCGAGTCAACACTTAATTTTAAACTTTCTTTCGATGATTTAAACTTAAGTTTTACTTAACTCTCTGAGTAGCTCATGCCTCGCTATGCGTTGCGTTCTGCCGTCTCAGTGGGGTCGCATTATAGGGAGATCCGAAAACAGATCAACCTTTTTTTTAGATCTTTTTACCGTTTGCTCAAGTTTCAAACAAACGAGGCTAAAATAGTAAAGATACGCCTTACTATCGGTTGTTTTTTACACTCTTATTAACTATTTGCTATAAATTTCATTGCTATGTTCAATTAAGACGTTAAGATAGCAAGTTCACAATGTTAAATTAATGTTTATTTCCTGTTTATTGGTAGATCAAAATGAAATTACCCGATCAAAAATCTTTTATCTTCGCAGTTATTCTTGCTGTTGTTGGTTTTGTTATCGTTAAGTTTGCGCTTGCAAGCCTAGCATTAGACCCTGCACTTCTATTCGGTGCCGGTTTATTAATTGGTGGACTTGTTATTGCTGCAATGTCATCAGTAAGTACAGAAGAAGCCGAAGTAAAAACAAAAACACTTTATGTTGGCAATCTTCCTTATCGTGCAAATGAAGGTGTAGTTCGTACTTTATTTGAGGAGCAAGGCAAAGTATTTAACGTTCGTTTGTTAAAAGATAAGAATACTGGCAAGCGTCGCGGTTTTGGCTTTGTTGAAATGGCACAAGCAGATGCTGATAATGCAATTGCTAAACTAAACGATAGTGAGTTCCAACAACGTACTTTGAAAGTACGTGAAGCAAAACAAAAACAAGAAGATGATTCTAACTCTTATCGTTCAGAGTCGGATCAAACAGTGTAACTTGCTTAACCGCTAATTTATCACTACATACATCAGCCGTTGCATAATAGTGCAGCGGCTTTTTTATGCCTGCTTGATTATTACTTAATTTGAGTAAATAACTAACTCGCTTAGCAATGGCCGCACCAGAGTCTAATAACTGTACTTGCGTATTAAAGTAATCACTGATTGGTTTAGCTAAAATAGGAAAGTGGGTACAGCCTAATACCAGTACATCGATATCTTTATTAATATTTAATCGGTTTAACTCAGTGTGCAACTTATCGAGATCTAAGTGCTGGGTAAAAAAGAGAGTCTCTGCCAAAGTGACCAGTTCAACACTACTATATAAGCTTGTGGTTATCGATGAGGCATGTTCTTTTATAAGTGCATCAGTATAGGGGCTTGATACCGTTGCGGGAGTTGCCAATAAACCTATATGCTTTGATTGCGTTAATTGCGCTGCGGGTTTAATTGCAGGTACAACCCCAACAATAGGAATATCGGTAATTTGGCGTACCGAACTTAACGCTGATGTTGAAGCGGTATTACAGGCTATAACAATTAAGTCGACATTAAGTGACTCATCTTTAATAAATTGGATCAATCCGCATAGGCGATTAATGATGGTTTGTTGCGATTGCGCACCATATGGCAATAATACGTTATCCATAAAGTAGCTGTATTGAGCATGAGGAATGCTTTGCTGAATATGCTCAAGCACGGTGGTTCCACCTATACCTGAATCAAATACCATGATGTGCGCTGACAAACTACCATTCCTACTCTTTACTAAGAACGGCAGTTTGCCATGTGGCTTTTATAAAAGAAAGTAGTTTTACTCAGTGCCTAGCATCGCAGTAGCGGCGTTTAGTTTATCTAAGTTTTCAAACATGGTGTTAGTGTAATCAACCAGTTTATCTATTTCTTGTTGATCTTGATTTAGCCATTGAATGATACCTGATAGCTGACTTTCTAATCCTAGGGTTTGCGCTTTAGAGTAAGCCGATTTTAGATCATCATTAAAAGGGGCAACAGTTTCGGCAATGGCTTTTTCTGATGTTGGCTTAATTTGTTCATACTCTTTAATGGCAGCAACGGTTTTGCTTTGACGTAAGTCCATTGAGAATGCCACCAGCTGTTCATTCCCTAAACTGAGTTCTTGGGCTTGTTCAAATGCTTTGTCTAAATCGCCACTGAAAAAGGTTTTACTGACATCTTGTAACTCTGCCATTAAATCATTTATGGCTTGCTGCTCGTCTTCATTAAGCTCACCGTTTACTGACATTGAGAAAGAGAGCTCACGGGATTCAGAAAATTGCGTACTAAATGATTGTGAATCATCTGTTTTTTGATAGCGACTAGATGATTGCGATTGGTAAGCATCTGCAAAGCTAATACTCACCTCATCACCTTCTGCTGTGGTAAATGTATAATCAGCACTATTGCTTAAACTTACATATTGCGCCTGACTTACAGTTACGCTTGCAGGTTGTGGGTTAAATAAGTTCTGCTCAAATTTATCGAGGCCACTAAAGATACCCTCTTTAGATTTATCAATACTCTCTTCAAGTTCTTGATTAAATACGCCCATGCCTTTTAATTCATCCACAGCCTCATCAACACCCGTCTGCACTCCTTTACGTGCCTGATTTAGCATATCTTGTAGTTTCTCATCATTAGCACCATTGGCTTTGGCTTTATTTACCGAGCTTGTTACAAAGTCTAAAACATTTTTAACGACTTCATTAAAATCAAACAGTGGTTTGTCTTTTTTGGTTTCAGCGACCGGCAAACCTAGTTCTTTTGCCATTTTGTCACCTAATACGGCAGCAGCCAGTTCTTTTCCTCGTTGCTGATAACTAGTTGGTGGCGAGTCTATTTTAGGCTGTGGCATTGCTTGTTTAGTATTGTATTTATTAGCATTACTGTTTGGAACAAAACTAAAGTTACCTATTTTCATGAGAAGACTCCTATTTAGACTTACTCTTATATCGGCCAAGTAAGCCTATACTGTAGTAAAATGCTCAAAAAAAGCTCACTATATTTGATCAAAACTAGACAAATACGCTTCGCTCCCTACAATAGCGCCGATAAACAGATCTCAACGATAAGGTTATACCGTTAATGGCAGTTATAAATATAGATACCACGCAGTACGATGCACAATTAAATGAAAAAGAGCAGCGTATTACAGAGCAATTTCAACGTTTTGGTGTAAAACAGTTAGAAGTATTTAGCTCTGAGCCCATTAACTACCGCCAACGTGCAGAATTTAGAGTATGGCACGATGGTGACGATCTGTTTCATATTATGTTTGATCAACAAACAAAAGATAAAATACGTGTTGATACCTTTGACCCTGCAGCTCCTTTAGTAGGTGAAATTATGCAGGTAATGATTGAAAATTTAAAAGGCTGCGAAGTACTACGTCGTAAATTATTTCAAATAGATTATTTATCAACCCTCAGTGGTGAAATTTTAGTGAGCTTGCTATATCACAAGCCACTTGATGAACACTGGTTAACTGAGATCAATGCCTTAAAGGAAAAGCTAAGTAGCCAGTACAAAATTGACTTTATTGGCCGTGCACGTAAGCAAAAAGAAAAATTGGGCGATGACTTTGTTACTGAGCGCTTAATGGTGAATGGCCAAGAGCTAATCTATCAACAGGTAGAAAATAGCTTTACTCAGCCTAATGCGAAGGTGAATATTAAAATGTTAGAGTGGGCACAAGAGTTATGTAAACCACTAAACAATGATTTACTAGAGCTGTATTGTGGTAATGGAAACTTTTCTATTGCACTTGCTGGTTCATTTAATAAAGTGCTGGCGACGGAAATATCAAAATCGTCGGTGCATTCAGCGCAATATAATATTGCTCAAAACCAAGTAACTAACTTAGATATTATTCGCATGTCGAGCGAAGAGTTTACTCAGGCAATGAAAGGCGAGCGTACTTTCTCTCGCTTAGATGGCATTGACTTGAGTAGTTACAACTGCCAAACCATCTTAGTCGACCCGCCTAGAGCAGGCATGGACACGCTTACGTGTGACTTAGTGGCTAATTATGAAAATATTATTTATATCTCATGTAACCCAGACACATTAGAGCGTGACCTTGAACACTTAACGCAAACCCACGAGGTTAAGCGCTTTGCAATATTTGATCAGTTCCCTTATACACACCACATTGAATCTGGTGTGTTTTTACAACGTAAATAAAAAAAAGCATTAAACAGCGCACGTTGTAAGAATAAAAAAAGCTCCTTAAGGAGCTTTTTTTATTTAACCAAACTACTTATTTATTTGCTAAGTAATTAATGAGTGCGCTTACATCTTCTGGCGATGAAATGCCTGACTCACCACCTAAGTTAAGCTTGTATTTACCATTAACGATAAACGTAGGAACGCCACGAAGTGCCCCTTTGCCTTTAAAGTAATCTTGGTCACGTTTCATTTTAGAGCTAAGTGTACGTACCGAGAAGCTTTCAAATAATTTATCAAACTTGTCGCCATCTACGCCTTGAGCTAAAAATACATCTTTTACATCTGCAAGCTCATTAAAACGAGCGCGCTTTGCATGGATATGATCAAACATCGCTGAAATAATTTTATCTTTTTGAGGTAGTACTTCAGCTGTAGCTAATGCTTGGCTGATCATGGTTTGATGTTCTGGGTCACGTACACCCACAAAATCTACATGGCTTTTCTTAAACTTTACGTTTTTATCTAGCTTAGGTTTGATCTCGGCCAGCAGTGGTTCCATGTTATTACATGCAGGACAGTAAAAAGAGAAAAACTCTTTTACTTCTGGTTTTCTGGTTGCACGATCAGAGACGACATCATAATGCACGCCCTCTTCGTAAGTGGCAGCAAAACTGGTTGCAGCTAAAGGGAGTAATACAGCAAGTAACCCTGCTTTAACTAATTTGATCATTATTGTGGTGCTCCAAAAATTATAGTTTTAGTAAAAAGCTAATTAACTCATCAAGTTCTTGTTGGCTCTTGATTGTATTAATATTGATTTTGTATTTGTCATTTACGATAAATGTAGGCACGCCAGTTAATGCACCAAGTTCAGAATATTTATTCTGCTTATCTTGCATGGCACGTTCAGCTGCTATGATAGGCAAACTAGCGATATCGTTATCAAATGTCGCGTTATCAATTGCATTAAGCTCTAATAACTTTTTAACGTCTTTAATTTCAGTTAATGGCGCACGTTGTATATGAATGCTTTTAAAAATTTGCGCTGTTACCGCTTCAGCTTGACCGTGTTTCTTTGCGATTAAGTAAGCAAAGCTTAAATTACTTTGCGCTTGTGGTGAAACGCCTCCCAAAAAGTTGACATGATTTTTTACAAATTCAGCCCCTTCAGGTAAGTTTTCTGCAATCCCTTTGGCTACCGGCTCAAATTTAAAACAATGTGGGCAATAGAAAGAGAAAAACTCGGTTACATTCGGGGTTTTACTTTTTTCAACATCAATTACAGTGTATTGATTACCCGCTTCAAAGTTGGCAGCTAATGCTGCGAAAGGTAAACATAGGATCAGTAAACTTAGTTTTAATTTTTTAAGCATGAATATCTCGTTATACTTCTTTTTAAATAAAAATATTATGGCAATAATTTTAACGGGGCTTCTTGCAAAGCTGCAAACTGCTCTTTAAGCGCTAAAATTTGTTGCTCCCAGTATTTGTCATCTGCAAACCATGAAAAGTTCCGTACAAAAGCAGAATCACTCCAACGTTTTGCAACCCACCCCATGTAATGAATCATACGCATAGCGCGAAGCGGTTCGATCAGCTTAAGTTGTGAGTGATCAAAATCGCAAAACTCTTCATATGCATTCACTAAAGTGTCTAACTGTAACAGCTGTGTTTGTCGATCGCCACTGAGCATCATCCATAAATCTTGAATTGCAGGACCTTGACGGCTATCGTCTAAGTCAACAAACATTAATGCATCTCCTGCCCATAGGATATTACCAGCATGGCAGTCACCATGTAAGCGAATGCCTTCTACATTTTTATATTGCTGTTGAGTTTGAGCAATGACTAAATCTAAAATAGTGTAAAAGGAAGTCTCTAATCCCATAGGGACTAACTTACTTTTTTGTAAATGAACTTTAGCTGTATCTAAATATTCATCACAGGTAACGGTGGGTCTTTGGGTAAAGGGTTTCGTTTTGGCTACTTGATGCATACGACCGATTAAACGCCCGAGTACATCGAGTTGATCTAAATTATCGACTTCAAATAAACGCCCGCCTACACTTGGGAATAAAGTAAATAAATACCCTTGGTGTTCAAATAAGCTTTGCCCATTATGCTTTATTGGCGCCACCACCGGTACTTCGGCGGCAGCTAGTTCAAAAGCAAAGTCATGCTCTTCTTGAATTTGCGCTTTGCTCCAGCGCTCAGGGCGATAAAACTTAACAACGTAACGTTTTCCACCCTCAGCTACAAATTGATACACTCGATTTTCGTAGCTATTTAGCGCTAGCAACCCTGACTCAGCGTAAATATCAACGCTTTCGATGGCATCCAAAATAAGATCTGGGGTTAAGTCAATAAAGCTAAATTTACTCATATACTTCTTATATAAAAGAAAAGCGGGAATATCCCGCTTTTTTGTTAATATCAGTGTTTGTTTTTTAATACAGACTCTTTATCGCGCTTTAAAAAAGTTACTTTGCTGCGATATTTGGTTATCGGGTTCGTTTATTGGCGAAAGTACAAAGTTAAATTCGGTCATTGGCGCTTTTAAATCATAAGGGTCCATTACTAATGATAACGGTACATTATGCGATTCACCAGCGTTCACCGTAAAGGTGGTATCACCTATGTATTTATAGTTATCTAACCCTTTAACATCAATAGAGAATGTTTGCTCGTATTGTGCCATATTAATCACTTTTAAGGTGTAGGTGTTTTCAACTAAGCCATTAAAATCGACACGATACAACTGATTGCGATCACGGATAATATCAAAGTCCATAGGTTTACGCATAGCTATATTGGCTACCAACGCACCAGTAAGTAAGACTAAAATAATGCTGTAACCAATTAGCTTAGGACGCAGCGGATGGGTTTTATTCTCCGGAGTTTCTAAATTACGCTCGGTGGTGTAAGAGATAAGGCCTCGAGGGTAATTCATTTTATCCATAACGCCGTCACAGGCATCAATACAAGCGCCACAGTTTATGCACTCATATTGCAAACCATTACGAATATCAATCCCGGTTGGGCAAACCTGCACACACAAGTTACAGTCAATACAGTCACCTAAACCTAACTCTTTAGGGTCTTGTTTACGAGAACGTGGCCCTCGGTTTTCACCACGAGTTTCATCATAGCTTACAGTAAAGGTGTCTTTATCAAACATTGCTGACTGAAAACGTGAATACGGGCATATATGTAAACACATAATTTCTCGCATCCACCCAGCGTTACCATAAGTACAAATAGTAAATACAATGATACTAACTAAGGCATAACCGCCTACATTAAAGGTAACAAATTCAGGCAGTAGTTCGCGAATAGGCGTGAAGTAACCAACAAACGTTAACGCAGTATATAAAGAAAATAATACCCAACTAGTGTGCTTAGCTGTTTTACGCCAGAACTTGTCAAAATCCATCGGCCGTTGATCTAACTTTTTACGTTGGTTAGCGCTGCCCTCAAACTTTTCTTCAAACCAAATAAAAATGAAGGTCCATACTGTTTGCGGACATGTATAGCCACACCACACTCGACCATAAAAAGTGGTAACCAGAAATAAGGCAAACGCTGCTAGCATAAATATAAATGCAAGAATGGTGAAATCTTGTGGCCATAGGGTTAAGCCAAAAATATTAAATTTTTGCTCCATTAGCTCAAATAAAACAGCTTGTTGACCGTTAAAGTTGATCCATGGCAATAACATAAACGCCAGCATGCCTAAAAAGCCAATACGTTGTCTTAGTAATTGATGGAGTCCTGAAACAGCACGCACATAAATACGGTTGCGTGGGTTAAATCTATCTTCTTGACGGCTCAGATCGGTTTTTTGGATCTTAACCTCTGTTGGTATGTTTTTTACTTTAATTTGCTTATCCATTGAAGTTCCTCAACGCCGCTAGGAAATAAAAATTCAGCAATCTTTTTGTACTTTTCGCCTAAGTGTAGCAACTTACATGCTAAACATAATACGCTTTAGGTCGCACTTGTATACTTTCAGATATTTCAGAAATATCTAATTACTCCCCTTATTATACGCATATTGGCTAAAATTACTGACTAGATTGCTAATAATTTATTCAACTTGTGACTTGCTTTTAAGGTGTATTTTATTACACTTGCCGGCTACTAACGTGTTGTTTGGATCAAGGTTTGTGTATTTATGAAGAAATTTTTTATACTAGTGGTTGTGATCCTAGCATTTTTTACCATTGATCACCCCTTGGTAAAAGAGCCTCGTGAGCGCTTACTCGGTGATGGTATAGGCTTGTTAAGCAGCACAACTAAAGTCGATCGTTTTCCTGTCGCAACCATGACAAGAAACAAAATCAATAAACAGTTAGCACTTTCAAGATCCGAAGAAGACTATATTGATAAAACGTTTACCAATGATGAGTCAGTAAAGTTGTTTGAACTACGCTATTGTCGTCAAGGCGATCTAAACCTCTACTTTTATTCAGAACGTTTAACAACGGTATGTCGCATTATCAAAGAGTCATTAGCGCAAGCGAGAGTGAAATAATGGATTTTTCTGGATTAAATAAAAAAGCAAGTAACTCATTTCACAAACATCGCACTATGCTTAAGCAGTTGGCACAAGGTAAAACACTTAAATGTGAGCATTGCCAGGGTGTATTAACGTTAAATTTAGCCACCAGCGAACCTGGTAAGGGAGTAATACAGTGCAAACAAGGTTGCACTGATATCGAATTAGAGATTGGCGCTTAAGGCTTTACCTACTTATTCATCCCACCCTTCATCGGTATACAAACCACTATTAAGCGCGACAATTTCTATAAGTTCAGCAAAACCTAACGCAAAGTCGCCCATTAATTCATACTGCTGCGCACACAAATGTAATTCATCGATATTATTTTGCTGTGCAATCTGTGCAATCGTTGGTTTATCTAATGCAAAAAAGCTAAGAGTCGCCTGTGCACTTTCAAGCGCTTGGTTGTATTGAATATCTAGTTGCTCACTTTGGAGTAACTTATGAGTATACGTTTGGCTTGCAGTTAAAAAACCTGCAGACCACTGCTGACAAAACTCAAGGTCAAACTCAGCGGGTAACTTATAACCAAGTTCAAATACTTGTTCACTTACTTGATGATGTAATGCCATAAACAAAAACAACATGTCTTCATCAAGGTCATTGGCGGTATTAGGTAGAATTTGCTCTAACCATTGATGTACTTCTAATGGCTCAGGTGAACATATAACGCCAAATAAATAACCTTGGCTTTGGGTAAGGCTCATTGCGCCTGATTGGGTATTTAAAAACTCGCTGAGCAGCTTGGCATGCTGCTCAGTAAACTGAGGTATTTGCATTAAAACTCTTTATATAAAATATTAAAATTTAAGTGGGTAACGACCTTGGTTATCTGGTCTGCCTAAAAACTTCACCGCGTCATGAACTTCTTTGGGTAAAGTTAGATCAGGTTTAACGTATCCCGCAACTTTAAAGTCAAAATTAGCCTTTAGTGTAGCATCTGCCTCTAGCCCTAATCTATTGTCTGGCTCGATGAGTATAGCAACATCGCCCGACTTACAACTTAATTTGCCACTAAGATCACCAATATTGAACCAACCAGTTAAACCTTGTACGTCAATATCAGGACTGGCTATTTCACCTTGTAGTGATTGGCAATATGGCGCTCCAGAAACGTATTCATCAAGCTCTAAGATTACACGTCCTTTAGCAGTAACTGGTAACGGTAAATCAATTCGCTGCATTGCTCGCTCAACCGTTGAACGCACTACGGTATCAGTTATTTTAAGTTCATCATTTGCTAGTGAATAACTAATATCTGCATAGCCCGATATGTCACTGCGTTCGCGAGGATTACCAAAGCGTAAGTTAGTATTCACTTGAGCTTTAAATAAGGCCCAGCCTGATATATCCCAGCGTACATTATTTAATTGCTCACCTTCAAAGCGCAGCTGCATTATTTGACCTTGCCATAGTGTACCAAAAGTTTGCCCTACCTCTAACTGCGCAGGTAAGTAAGGTTTAGCAAAATTTAAAGCCACTGCAGCGGGCAATTTAATAACGCTAAAAACAAGAAAGCTAATTACAAAAACGATGGATAAAATTATTATTTTTTTCATTAACTACTTCTCTAATACTAAACGGCTAACGCGTACATAACCGGATTTATCATCTTGGCTTAAATCTAAATTTTCTACGCTTAAACCATGCTGATTAACCAGCTCGTCAATCCATTGGATTAATTGATTAAACTCCACTGAGTCGAGTGTTAAACGAAGTGAATTATCATTTGGCTGCATTTTACTAATATTAATGCTGTAACGACCGCGCGTATTATTCACTATTTGGCTGAGGTTTTGATTACTCACCGCTTGCGCTTTACCTGCTGCTTTAAGTTTAACGATACTGTCGTCTACCCATGCTAGCAATTCTTGTTGTTTTATTTGTGATTGTTGCGCATTTTCTATTGCCGTATTTAAGGGTCTAAATATACCCATTACCAAAACAAAAATAATAAATACACCACCCGCAACCATTATTAACTGCTGCTCTTGTTCTTTTAATGAACCCCAATATTTCATGAACTGCTGTTTCATTGTGCACCTCGCAGTCTAATTTCGCCGACGATATAATCACCATCATTATTTAACGACCCCTGCTCAACAGTCACACCTTGCTGCTCAAGAATGGCTTTAACCTTACCAAAGGTTTGAAAGTCTTTTGCACGAGCACGAATACGTAATTCATTACGGCGCTTATCAAAACGTAAGGTTTGCGGTGTAAATTCGCTCACTTGTGAAAATACACTCACCAGCTTGCTGGTTAAATCTAAAAAGCCAGCATCGCTCGTACCTTGTACTTTATCCAGTGCCCCCTGTATTTGATTTTTAATTAAGTGAGGGCGCACCCGCGTGCCTGGAAAGGCTTTTTGAAATCGCTCTACTACTTGTGATTTAGCTACCTCAAGCTGCGAATTAAGCTGATGTAATTCAACCGCTTTAATAGCCACACTCGATAGCAAAGCAATAACACTAATTATGGTGGCACTTTTCCAGTAAACCCACCACAAAGCCGTTTTCTTTTTAATCGTGTAAGGCCCTTGACGCAAATTAAATTTAAGCTGATCTAACTGCTTAGCAAATAATGCTAACGGCAGCTCATAGTTACTGGTTTGCGGATGCAAGGTAAGCGTTTCGGGAAATTGCTCTGCAGGGCTGTAATGTTTTATATCAGGGTTACCTAAAGCCGTTAGATATTCCTTTAACCAGCTGCTTTCAACCGCACCGATATGCCAGTCACCTTTTTTAAATAGCCATTGCTTGTTGAGCTCAATTGCCGCTACACAAGGCTCTTCTGCACTGGGCAATAACAAGCCATCCGGCACTATTTTATGAGCAGTGAGCTGGTGTTGCTCAAACACCTCTAACCAGTGCTCAAACCAATCGCGATTCATTAGCGCAACCCTAATTGCATGCTGCGCTTCAACCATTGTCGGCTCCCCTAGCGCTATATAGATATCGTCTATATCACAGGCAATATCCTCTTCGAGCATATAAGGCAGTGCTTGCTCTAGCTTACGGTTCCATTTAGTTGGCAGTATCACCGTTTTTAATTGCACTTGGTCGCATGGTAAAAGTACCACGAGCTCTCGGGTTGATGCTTTTTCAGTTAACTCACTTAAATGGCTGGCATTTTGTAACTCGCCACTGGCTATTATTTCTTGTTCTTGTGGTGAGTATATTAACCAGTTAAGTAAGTCTTGTTCGGTTTGACCCGTGCGGATCAACAGTATCTCTGTCACTGTACGCCTCCAAATTTTCGCGCCAGTATCGTTACCTCGCCATTGCTGGCATACAGTAATGTGGTCATCGAAAAACGCAAATCAACAAATTTTGCCTGCGTTTGTAATTTAAAATATTCACTTTTCACACTAAAAAGTTTTTCTACTGCTTTGATGTTTTTACCACCTTGTTGTAATACAGATTCAAAAAACTCTTCAATATTATCAAAACCATTTTCAGGACGCGCTGCAATTACCGCTTGAGCGCCTGAAACACTAAGTTCATCTATTAAGCCACTGAGTAATAATGCTTGCTCTTCAGTGATTGTATTAACATTGATTGAAAGTAATGTGCTGCCTGGGATCACACAGACAAAAGGCAGCACTTTTTCCATAACCAAAGGATTAAACCCTTTAATTAAACGCAGTTCAGACACCGATGCAAATAAGCTATTAGCCGTCATATATGGAAACTGACGAGATAAATACTCCCCCTCTTCGGCACCAGAGCGATAGGTTATACTGTTCTCATCAAGCCAATCAAACACACTGTCGGCCATCCCTTCTTCTGATTCATCACTGGGTAAATCATCTATATTTTCTAAAATAGCAAACAACGCTTTATGTGCTGGGTTAGTTTTATTACCGCTATTTGGGTCTGGCTCAACCCCAAGCGCGTTTAAATTTAAACACGCTTGTAAATCAGTCAACTGGCCGCTTAAAGTGCCGTTCTCAACAGGGTACTTAACATCACCTTGCTTTGCCCACGGCTGCGCTAATGTGGTTTTTTCTGGATCGTCTTTTTTACTTTGAATTAAACCTTTAATTGCTAGCTCTTCAGCACCATAGGCATACCATTTCGCTTGTTGCTGACTTTGTAAATTGGTACTTCTTTGTACTTGCACCATTAAATTAGCACTCATTTCAACGGCTAAAATAGCTGCAAGCGCGACAATAAATAACACAATAACCAAAGCCGCGCCGCGCGAAGATTGTTGGTTCATCAAGGCGTACCTCGGCCATTAGGTTGCGACGGGTTAGTCCCCTCAGTTACTGGTTTAGGTAGCTCTTTACCGAGTCCTGGCACTAAAAACACACGCCTAATTGGTTCTGCGTCCATTTGCTTTATAGTTACCGCAACGGCTTTAGGTAATGCCTTAATTTGCCAGTCTTCTTGCCACTTACCGCTACCATCTAAAAACTCAAATTTAAGCTCTTCGACTGCGGCTAAAATAACTTGGCTACGAGGCTCCATATTATCGAGTTGATCGACATAAATGCGATATACGCGTTCTAACTTGTCATCAATGACGCGATAACCAACAGCTTGTAACTCTGAGCGAGGAAGTAAGTTAATGGGATTCATCCAACCATCACGTACAAAGGCAATACCATCAAGCTGGCTTTCTAAAATGTAGCGTCCAGCAAGTAAGTATCCCTCTTGAAAATCTCCAGCTTCATTACGTACTTGGCGTTTAGTCATTTGGCTAAAGTCTTGATCCATCAATCTAAATGCAGTTTGTAAGCCATTTAGTTCAGCAATTTTTTCATCTGATGCTTGTTTAGCTCGCGTTGTGGTATCAAGTACTTGGTGGGTGGCCATAATCACAAACGCCAACACACCTAGTGCCACCATCACTTCTAATAATGTAAAACCGCGCTGCTTCACTTAAAGCTTACCTTTATTTAAGTATGTGCTTAACTCATAAATTGAATTTTCGTACTTATCATCCGTAAACACATTAATAGTGACTTTTACAAAGCTCTTGTCGGCAGTGGGCACAACATCTTGGCGCCAAAACCATTCAATACCCGCCATCATCTCACTGCCGCGGGTACCATTTTTACCTTGCCATTTTTCGCCTTTCGTTCGTTGTTCTACCAATACATTCTCAGCGACCCATGAGCCATACGTTTGTTCTTCAATACTTGATAAGTGATGAATATGCTCACCGGTTGCTTGCATTGCCGCAATACCCGCCATGGCACAAATACTCAGTGCAACTAAGACTTCTAATAATGTAAACCCATGGTATTTTTTCATTATTGGGGCTCTCGACGAAAATCGACTGGGGCTGCAAATTTACCTTCAATAAAGTACACCGGCTCTGACTGATCTTTTAATTCAAGCATGAGCTGAAACGCACTTACATCGGCAGAGGATAAAATAAGCACTTGCGGTACTTTTAACTTTTTAAGCTCTAATAAACTGTCTTCATTGTTACCACTCATTAGCTCACGCCAATTTGACTGCTCTAGTAAGTTATCTTGTGCCCAAGGTAGGTCTTCAAGATTAAGTGTTAATTTAAATTGGGGTTCGATCTCAATTGGCTTAAATAAAGCTTCACGATCAAAGCTAATCCATTTTTCGCCATCAAAAACTAAAAATTCAAGCGTATTTTGCTCAACTAAAAGGCCTAATTCTATTTGATTAAGCACCGCAAATTCCGATGCGGCATTAATGGTGGTATGCAGCCTATTTGCTTGCTTGTCTAACGCTTCTTCAGCGCCGCCATCTAAGCTGTATACCACCATTTTGGTGGCAAAGGCGATGATCACCAATACCACTAAAATTTCTATTAAACTAAAACCATAATGCTTTGCACTCAGGTGCTTAGGGCTTACCTGCATGGCAAGCCCCAATGTATTATGTTTAAGTGCATGGTAAAGTTATTGGTCATTACTGCTTATCTTCATCCCAATTACCAATGTCATCTTCGGTGGCTGGTTCGCCATCTGGACCCATCGAAAAGATATCAAATTTACCTATTTCTCCAGGGCTGATTAATTGATAATTATTACCCCATGGATCTTCCGGTAACTTGCTAATAAAGCCACCATCAGGAAAACGCTTTGGAATGGGCTCAATACTGGTTTTAGTAACTAATGCCTCTAAACCTTGCTCTGTACTTGGGTAGCTTTTATTTTTAAGCTTGTACAAACTCATAGCATCTTCTAACTGCTGAATATCTAAATGCGCTTTATCAATAGCCGCTTCTTCTTGCTGGCCCATAATATTAGGTGCCACAATCGACATGATCATCCCGATGATAACCAGTACCACCATGACTTCTAATAAAGAAAAACCTGATTGTTTATTCACGTTATTACCTCGTTATTCTAAAAACACTAAGCAAAAATGATTTGTTTAAATCATTAATATAAAAAATACTTAAAGACCTACGGCCTTGTTCATTGCCATAATTGGCTGCAAAATCGCCATTACTATGAAAAGCACAATCACTGCCATAGAGGCAATCATTGCCGGTTCCAATAATTTTAATGACACATTAACCATACTTTCAAACTCGCGATCTTGATTGTTAGCAGCACGCTCTAACATTTGCTCAAGTTCACCGGACTTTTCACCACTGGCTATCATATGTAGCATCATTGGTGGAAACAACTTAGTTTGCTGTAGTGAAGCACGAAGACTCGCCCCTTCACTGACTCTTTCTGCGGCATCAGCCACTGCTTGCTTTATTTTTTCGTTAACCAACACCCCACCTGAAATACGCATTCCTTCAAGTAGCGGCACTGAGCTTGACGATAAAATACTTAATGTACGGGCAAAGCGCGCCGTGTTAATCCCTCTGGCAACCTTACCTATGCCTGGCATATTTAATACTTTTGCATCCCACCAAAACCGTACTTTAGGTTTTTTAAGTGCGTATTTAATTCCAATAGCAATCGCCGTGATCGCTAATAAACTAACAAACCAATAATTTTGTACAAAATGACTACCCGCCATGACCCATTCGGTTGTCCAAGGTAATACTTGTTTGGTTTTTTCAAACGTTTTTAGTATTTTAGGCACCACAGTACCTAATAATACTGAAACAATACCAATAGCGAACACGACCAAAATAATGGGATACACCATCGCTTGCGTAATTTGGCTACGCATATGTTGGCGTTGCTCGGTGTAATCAGCCAATCTGTTAAGTACTTGATCTAAGTGACCTGACTTTTCACCTGCGGCCACCATTGCACGGTATAAATCGTCAAATACATGCGGAAATTCACTCATCCCATCAGCAAGCGTATACCCTTCCACCACTTTAGATCGCACAGACATTAACATACGTTTTAGCCGTGGTTTTTCACACTGCTCAGCAACCGCCATCACGGCACCCTCAACGGGTAAGGCTGACTGAATTAGGGTCGCAAGTTGACGTGTAATCAAAGCAAGATCTGACGTTGATATTGTCGGCTTAAATAAAGAGCCTAATAATGGCGCTTTTTGACCTCGAACTTGTTTATCATCTTGAGCAGCTGGCACCACCTCGAGGGGGGTTAGCTTTTGATCGCGTAAAAGTTGGCGAACTTGCTTTGCTGTATCCGCTTCTAAAATTCCTTTTTTTTCTTTTCCCCGGCCATCTAATGCACGGTATTCAAACGCCGCCATTGTTAGCCTTCCTCACGGGTTACGCGTAATACTTCTTCAAGCGTTGTTTTACCCGCAAGTACGCGGCTGCAGCCATCTTGACGAATACTTGGGCTGCGTTTACGAATATATTTCTCTACGCTTTGCTCACCTTTACCGCTGTGGATCATTTCACGAATAGTTTCATCAACGACTAATAATTCGTGAATACCTGTACGACCACGATAACCGTTAAAGTTACACTCTTCACACCCTACCGCGCGGTAAATCGTCGGAGCATTATCAAGCGGTACGCCGAGTAATTCACATTCACGCTCATCTGCAATATGCCCTTCTTTACAGCTATTGCATAAGGTACGTACTAAGCGCTGTGACAATACGCCGAGTAATGATGACGACAATAAGAATGGCTCAACACCCATATCTTCCATACGGGTAATTGCACCTGAGGCGGTATTGGTATGCAATGTAGACATAACTAAGTGACCAGTCAGCGATGCTTGTACACCAATTTGAGCGGTTTCTAAGTCACGTATTTCACCAACCATAACCACATCAGGATCTTGACGTAAAATAGCGCGTAGGCCACGGGCAAAAGTCATATCAACCTTGGTATTAACCTGTGTTTGGCCAATACCTGGGATTTCATACTCAATGGGATCTTCAACCGTTAAAATATTGCGATCCCGCGAGTTAATTTGGCTCATACCTGCATATAGGGTGGTACTTTTACCAGAGCCTGTAGGGCCTGTAACTAAGATTATACCGTGAGGCTTACTAATTAAATCAGCAAATAGCTCTCGGTTTTTCGCGGTCATGCCTAAATCTTCAAGGTTTAAACGTGCATTGTTTTTATCAAGCAAACGCAGTACCACGCGCTCACCAAAGCTCGATGGCATAGTCGATACACGCACATCTACTGCGCGTCCTGCAATACGCAAACTAATGCGACCATCCTGCGGTATACGTTTTTCTGCGATATCGAGTTTGGCCATTACTTTAATACGCGATACCAGCAAAGAGGCTAGTTTACGATTAGGTTTTAAAACTTCTTTGAGTACGCCATCCACCCGAAAACGAATAACCAGCTCTTGCTCAAATGTTTCAATGTGAATATCAGAGGCACCTTCTTTAATTGCCTCACTGAGCATGGCATTAATCAGCTTTATAATTGGCGCATCGTCGTCACCGGCAAGTAAGTCTTCAGTTTGAGGAAGCTCATCAGCTAGTGAGAATAAATCAACCTCGTTACCAATGTCTTCCATCATTTGCTGAGTTTCTGAGCTGTCACGTTGATACGATGCTTCTAGTAATAGCTCAAACTTATCATCTTCTAGTTGCTCAAGTGTAAAGCCATGTCCTGCAATACGACGCACTTCTAATAATACATCAACATCAAGCTCACCACGGTAATACACAATTTGGTTATCTTTATGCTTACTGAGTAACGCGCCAACACGTCTGGCATAAGAAAACGGCAAACGTTTTGCAGGCAGTTCAATTAAGTCATCTTGAGCAAGCTGTTCATCATTACTATGAGTAATTGGATGAACAACATCTTGATTAATATCTTCTATCGCATTAGTCATCATTACGCTCTTGTGCATTTTGTTTGCGTAAATGCTCTTCATACGTTGGTGGTAACAACAATTCGTCATTCCACTCAGGTAAAATAGGTGTGTCTGACATTGGCATTAAATTAATACCATCTTCACGTTTTTTAAATTGTTCACCGCGAATAAAGTTATATTTATTAAAGCTAAGTTTATTCATACTAACGCCATCGCGAATAATGGTCGGTCTTATAAATACAATAAGATTACGCTTACGCTTTGTTGTATTAGTTGACTTAAATAAGTGCCCTAAAATAGGGATGTCGCCTAGTAATGGCACTTTTGACACGCTTTCTTGTACATCTTCATCTATCAAGCCGCCTAGTACCACCATGCCGCCATCATCGGCCATCACGGTTGTTTTAATTGCGCGCTTATTGACTGAAATATCAACTGCTGTTGCACCACTAACACTGGAAACTTCTTGTTCTATAGTCAACTGTACCGCTGAACCATCATTAATTTGCGGTGTCACTTTAAGCTTTATACCCACTTCTTGGCGTTCAACCGTCTGGAATGGGTTCGTATTATTACTACCTGTTTGCGAGCCAGTAATAATTGGCACTTCTTGGCCAACTAAAATAGACGCTTCTTCGTTATCCATAGTGGTAATAGAGGGAGTCGCTAGAATATTCGAATTAGTGTCGGTTGAAACCGCTTGAACGATTGCGCCCCAATCGTTTTTAATCACTCCCATGGCTAAACCATTAATACCACCAAGTAATGATGCAAGCGGGCCGTAGTCGCCTTCAGTTGTTTCATCATATTCGGTAACAGTACCTGACTCAGTACCAATAATGCTTTTAGTTATTGTTTTATCACGAGCTTGCTCAGCAGCTACGGCTAAGGCACCGACAGGCACAGTGGTACCATTATTAAATTGCAGCATGCCGCCTTCTTCTGAAATCCATTGCAGGCCAAAGTTAACGCCATCACCTTCCATTACTTCAATAATAATGGCTTCTACTAATACTTGTGCGCGGCGAATATCTAAACGCTCAATAACCGATTCAAGTGAACGCATCGTATCTGGCTGAGCGGTGATCACTAAAGAATTTGAATCAGGATGTGCTTCAATACTCGTGTCGTTTCTATTACTACTACGCGCATTGTTGGTTGCTCCGCCTTTTGAATCCTCTGCCAGCGATTTACTCACACCTTGAAGTACTTTGACTAAATCTTCGGCCTTTGCGTAGTTGAGGTAAAACACTTTAGTATTACCTTGGCTTTCCAGTTCGCCATCTAAACGTTTAATAAGCTCAATGGCGCGGGTACGAGCTTGACCTTCACCACTCACAATCACGCTATTAGTTCGGCCATCAGCCACCACTTTAGGAATTAAAAACTCAGGAACGCTGCCCTTGCCACTGTCTTTATAAATATTATCAACTACCGATACCACATCATCAGCTGTTGCGAACTTAAGCTTAACGATATCGACTCGCTTATCACCCGCTTGGTCAACAGAGCGAATAATTTCTACTAAGCGGTTAACCGAGGCTGCATGACCAGTTAGCATCATTACGTTGGCGGCATTAAAGTTAGCAACATGACCGCCATCTTTTTGGTCACTAAACTGGCGAACCAAAGGGCCTAACTCTTGTACGCTGACATTTTTAACTCGCACAACCCGAGTGATCATCATATCGCCAGCTGCATCGCTGTCCGTTGTAATTAACGGTACATTGGATTTTTTAGCATCTGAGCTTTTTTCTATCTTTATTATGTTGTTATCCATTTCGACGGCTGAATAACCGTAAACTTCTAAAACATTTAAAAAGAATTGATAGTAAAGTGCCTCATCCATTAATTCGTAACTACGTACATTTACTTTGCCACGCACGTTAGGATCAATAATGATGGTTTTATTAAGGTTTTTGCCCACAATATTAATAAACTCATTAATATCTGTGCCCTTAAAGTTAGCAGCGTATTCAACAGCAGCAACCGACATAGAAAGACTTGCCGCTAAAAAAAGTGCTGCATACTTAGCTAACCCTTTTTTAATTTTTTTGAGGTGTAGCACCTGAACCATTATGTTAAAACTCCAAAGCTAAGTTATTGCAGACTAAATAGTACATCTATTTGCTCACCATCACGCTCTATTGTGATAGTTGCATCTGTACTGTTTCGCAGCTCATTCATTGCTGCCATTGCCTGTTTTAAATCAGTTAATTGATAGCCGTTAATTGCCACGGCCAAATCGTTATTTTGTAATCCCATTTGTTTAAATAATTCAGGCTCTTTACCTGGACTCAAACGGTAACCTATAAGTTCCCCATCATTCATAGCTTGAGAAACACGTATATAATCAAATAGCTTACCAGGTTCTTCTAAAAGCTCTTCGCGAGTTTCTATTAATGCTTCTTTCACCTCAAGGTTGGCAGTGGCATCAATTTGTTCATCGCTTTGTGCTGAAGGCGCTAAAGGCCCCATTTCAGACTCATCTCGCGCAGCGAGTACCGGCATAGACACTGTTTTAGTAAAGTCGAGCCCATCAAGCATTAAGGTTTCAAAGCGACCACTTACATCTAGAATCACACGATCTGGGAGTATTTGCGATACTTTTGCACGTGTACCTTGCACCACATCCTCTACTAAATAACTCGTCTGGCGACCTTGCGATTCAATAATAGCCATTCCCGCCTTATCATCATTACTAACAGCAACAATACCGGTTAAGTTAATACTAAGACGCGTTTCAGGGGCATTATTAATGACTTTAGTTTGCGAAGCAGTATTGGTGTTTTTTGTTACATTTACTTTACCAAATAAAAATTGCTCAATGATCGAATCTACAGACTGGTTATTGCCACCCACAGCTTGGTTAGAATAGCTGATAGGGGCAAGAGGAGATGTTACTGGCTGCGGCCATAATAGCCACATCAGTTTTGATAATAAAAATGCAATATAAACAACAACTAAAACCATAACCATTGCGCTTAATTTCGCATGCGGTAAACGGTTTAATAACTGCTTAAATTGTTGAACGTGCTGTTCCATAGGTAGTGTTCTTATTTTAATTTATAACGAAATCACTCAGCCATAGTACCTTTTCATTTTTCATTCAACAAGCACGCTAATATTAAACTTTGTAAACAGATTAATTTATTTATCGTATCAGCTATCAAGCAATAGCTACATGCGGTAACGGTTTCGTGATAATTTACCTAGGCAGTAAATTTACTAGGGATGTTTTATGACAAAGAAAACTAAACTCAATGACAGCTCAGAAAACGCTGACGCACTTAAAGTGAGGTTGGACAAATGGTTATGGGCGGCTCGATTTTATAAAACGCGTGCAATAGCTCGAGAAATGGTACAAGGCGGCAAAGTACATTATAATGGGCAACGCAGTAAGGCTAGTAAAATTGTAGAAATTGGCGCAGTTATAAAGCTAGCTCAAGGCGTTGATGAAAAAACCATCACAGTATTAAATATACTTGAAAAGCGTCAAAGCGCCCCCATTGCACAGACCATGTATCAAGAATCTGATGCTAATATTGCTAAGCGTGAAGAAAATAGTATTGCACGCAAAAATAACAGTTTCTTTGCTCCTCATCCGGATAAAAAACCAGATAAAAAGCAAAGGCGCGAACTTTTAAAAATGAAATCAAGTTAGGTATAGCCGCTCATGCAACAAGATTTACTTCACCGCTATTTATTTGACAACCTCGATGTTCGTGGCGAACTCGTACAAATAGACAACGCTTACAATGAAATGATTGCGAAACACAATTATCCAGAGCCCGTTAAAGCATTATTAGGTGAGCTGCTTGTTGCAACCTGTTTATTAACAGCAACGTTAAAGTTTGAAGGCGAAATTGCAGTTCAACTACAAGGTGATGGCCCCGTAAAATATGCGGTGATCAATGGTGATGATCAACAAAATATGCGTGGTATTGCGCGATTACAACATGAAGTTACTGGCTCAACGGTAAAAGAGCTCATTGGCCAAGGCTACATGGTTATCACGATTACTCCAACTCAAGGTGAGCGTTACCAAGGTATAGTACCTTTAGAGCATGATACATTAAGTGAATGTATAGAAAGCTATTTTGAGCAGTCTGAGCAATTAAAGACGCGCCTTTGGTTTGCAACCGATACTGAAGAAGGCTGCGCCAAAGCATGTGGGCTATTTTTACAAGTGCTACCTGTAGATAAACAAAAATCGATTGAAGATTTTGCTCACTTAGAAGCACTCAGCAATACTATTAAAGATGAGGAGCTACTAGAGCTTGATGCCAATACTATTCTAACGCGCCTTTATCATGAAGATAACCCACGCGTATTTGACCCTCAACCAATTCAATTTAAATGTGGCTGTAATCGCGAAAAAACGATGACAGCTTTAGTTAATGTTGGTCAACAAACGCTTTTGGATGATGTCGAAAAAAATGGTGAGATTAAAATTAGCTGTCATTACTGTTTAAAAGATTATGTATTTAACGAACAAGATATAAAAAGTATATTTAATTAATCTAGCTTTTAAAACACACTATAAAATAGCCATAATTTTTTATGGCTTTTTTGTGCCCAAAAAATGACACCGGTATCACAAGCTTAGCATTTTTCATGACACCGGTATCATTGAAATTATTCATGTTTTTTCCTTAATTTATATGTTTTTACGGCGTTTATAAGCTCGAATATCCTTAATCCATCTGTTACTATATTTGCAGCTTAAAGGTTACTAAGACCCAGAGCTATCCCGTTCAATCTCACACAATTTAGGTATAAACATGACTTCAAGCGCTACCCGTTTTGTCGATCTAACTGCAGCTGAACTTGTCGAACACGCTATCAGCCGTGGCGAAGGGACTTTAGCCGCCAATGGTGCTTTTGTAGCTAACACTGGTCGTCGTACCGGTCGTTCTCCAAAAGATCGTTTTATTGTTCAAGAATCAAGTACTGAAAATGAAATCCAATGGGGTAATGTAAATCGCCCATTCGATGCAGGTAAGTTTGACGCCTTATGGGCACGTGTAGAAGCACATGTGCAAAGCAACGACCACTTTATCTCTCACCTTGAAGTAGGCGCTGATCCAGAGCACTACCTTCCAGTGGTTGTAACAACAGAAACTGCTTGGCACCATATCTTCGCTAAAAATATGTTCATCCAACCACAATCATACAACAAAGCCGACTTTCCTCAGTGGCAAGTAATGAACGTACCTTCGTTTGTATGTGATCCAGAGCGCGATGGTACCAATAGCGATGGCACAGTTATTATTAACTTTGCACAACGTAAAGTGTTACTTGCTGGCATGCGCTACGCGGGTGAAATGAAAAAATCGATGTTCTCTGTGCAAAACTTCCTACTACCAGCGAAAGGTGTATTACCAATGCACTGTTCTGCTAACGTAGGTGAAGCAGGTGATACCGCATTATTCTTTGGTTTATCTGGTACAGGTAAAACAACATTATCAGCAGATCCAACTCGCTTCTTAATCGGTGATGACGAGCACGGCTGGGCACCAGGTAGTGTATTTAATATCGAAGGTGGTTGTTACGCTAAATGTATCGACCTTTCTCAGAAAAACGAACCTGTTATCTGGGATGCTATTCGATTCGGTACAATTTTAGAGAATGTGGTACTTGATGAAAACCGTGTTCCTGATTTCAACGATACCAGCCTAACTCAAAATAGCCGTGCAGCTTACCCACTAGAGCACGTTGAAAAACGTAAAGTTGAAAACCGCGCAGGTGAGCCTAAGGCTGTTGTTTTCCTAACATGTGATGTGAGTGGTGTACTACCGCCGGTATCTGTACTAACCGAAGAAGCTGCAGCATTTCACTTCCTAAGTGGCTACACAGCAAAAGTAGGCTCTACAGAAATTGGCTCTACTAGCGATATTGAATCAACATTCTCAACCTGTTTTGGTGCTCCTTTCTTCCCACGTCCTGCAGGTGTATACGCAGAGCTTCTAATGAAGCGTGTACGTGAATTCGGCGCTAAAGTTTACCTAGTTAATACAGGCTGGACAGGGGGTCCTTACGGTATTGGTAAGCGTTTCGATATTCCAACAACACGTGCTGTTGTTGACGCAATCGTATCTGGAAAATTAGCTGGTGTTGAAACTCAACACATTGACGTGCTAAATCTAGACGTACCAGTTGCAGTACCGGGCGTAGATAGCAAGCTTCTTAACCCAATCAATACCTGGGAAGACAAAGCTAAATACGCAGAGTATGCGGCTAAGCTAGCATCTGATTTCACAGAAAATTTTGCTAAATACGACGTATCTGACGAAATTAAAAACGCAGGCCCTAAAGTTTAATAATCACCTTTAGCCTGATAATTAAAACGCCAACCTTGAGTTGGCGTTTTTGATCCTATCTATTTTACTTCAGCAACGTAGTTACTTTAATAATTGCTGATAAGCCACCTATTAGCTAAAACGTTTCCCTATGTTTTGTGCATTTCTTAATAAAGGCTCACCGAGTGCCTATTAAGCTTTAAAGTAGCAGTTACTAGTTTGTATATCTCAAATTAAACGCTATTAAACTATGTCACATTAGTACAGTTACGGGTTGTCATCAGCAATGAAACAATACTGTAGGGTATATCTGTCCAATACCTCACTCTTTACCCTGTTAGAGCACATCAAACAACACTAGCTATTACTGGTAAACTCCTACGATCACAAGAAGGCTCAAGTCATTCGTGTCTTGCTTGCTTTTGGAGTGAGTGTGCTACTTCGTAGTGACCACGCAGTAAAATATCGTAGTGCCTACAGCGCTAGAGAGCCACATAGCAAGGTACATTTAATGCTTTTAATGTAAGCGTCCGGCCAACCACACCTAGCAACACCATTTTTTGTATTTGAAAATACCTTCAACTTTTTATTGGAGGTCATTATGAATTCACCCATCCCTAAACGTTGGCTAGAAATCCTAGCGCTTCGCTCATCATTTACTGGAACGAATGAAGCGTTTTGCAAACACCATCAAGTATCTATCAGCTCGTTTTATAAATATAAAAGCATGCAACAGGTGAAATCTTCAGGTGCATCACCTCAATTTGTCCGAGTTGAGCAACAAACCCAACGCACACACGTCAGTATCACTGAGCAACCAACGATTAACTTTAATCCGCGCACTGGCCAACTGACATTACCCACAACACTTAACTGTGATGCTATCGTCTCAATTATTAAAGGTCTATCAGCATGAATATGTTTGTTAATCCGCCCGAGGTGTACTTATGTGCTGAGCATGTGGACTTTCGTAAATCCATCAATGGCCTTGCGGCGTTGGTGGAATGTGAGCTTGAATTACCCGTGCTATCGGGCGCGCTGTTTGTGTTTTGTAATAAAAAGCGCGACAAGTTAAAGCTTCTCTATTGGGATAAGACAGGCTTTGCATTGTGGTACAAGCGACTTGATAAGCACAGGTTTAAATGGCCTAAGCTTAAACGTGACACCATGACACTGAATGAGCAACAATTACATTGGCTATTATCAGGGTATGACGTTATTGGCCATGAAGAAATCAACGTCAGTCAGCACACAGTGACTTAATTACTTAGATCAATTGATGATCATCAAGGTTTAAGTTATTAACCCTATTCATTGTGCATAAAAGCCGTAAAATAAACGGCATGAACGATGTATTTACCTTACAACAACGCATTGCTGAGCTTGAAAAACAGCTTAAATATGAGCGCGAAGTATCTATACAGAAAGATGCTAAAATCGCCTATTTATATGAGCAATTCCGTTTAGCCCAACAAAAGCAATTCGGCAAAAGTGCTGAAGGCTTTGTAGGGCAAGGTGAATTATTTAATGAAGTTGAAGAGATTGCTGAGAAAGCTGAGCCTGAGCAGCAAGGAATTAGCTACACCCGCAACAAGCCTAAACGCAAGCCACTGCCAAAAGACTTACCCCGTGAACAAGTTATCCACGACATAGCAGATAAAAGCTGTGCATGTTGCGGTGGTGAGTTACATAAAATCGGTGAAGATACAGCTGAAAAGCTTGAGTTCATTCCAGCACACGTCAAAGTGATTGAACATATTCGCCCTAAATACGCCTGTCGTGAGTGTGAAAAATCAGGCACTGGGTCAACGATAAAGCAACAGCCTATGCCCGCCATGCCCATTAACAAAGGCATTGCCACCGCGAGCTTACTTAGCCAACTCATCACCAGTAAATATCAATATGGTTTACCGCTTCATCGCCAAGAGAGCATGTTTAAGCAATACGGCATTGAGCTGAGCCGCAAAACCATGAGCGATTGGGTGATTAAGTCAGCAGCGCTGTTTACCCCGCTGGTTAAA
>NZ_JASDDE010000056.1:0-26204 GCF_030407565.1 Pseudoalteromonas sp. APC 3694 | reverse complement strand
GCGCTGAAAATAGCTGCTTGAGATGGATTTATTATCCGGAGTTCAGGTTATTTATACTTTGGCATTAGACATAAAAAAACGCGATAGATCATCGCGTTTTTTATGGATTAGAATAATAATCGTATTAGTATAACTAATTGCTTTTGCGTTTGATGTTAGCACCTAGCGCACTGAGTTTATCTTCAATACGCTGATAACCTCTATCTACATGATAAATACGATCAACAACCGTTTCACCTTGGGCCACAATCCCCGTTAAAATAAGGCTCGCTGATGCTCGTAAATCGGTTGCCATAACCTGCGCACCCGATAAGCTTTTTGTTTCACCACAAAAGGCCGTATTGCCTTCTAAGCGAATATTAGCGCCCATACGTTGTAGCTCAGGCACATGCATAAAACGATTTTCAAAAATAGTTTCGGTAATCGTCGCACTACCATTAGCCACCACATTTAATGCGGTAAATTGAGCTTGCATGTCGGTTGGAAAACCTGGATGAGGCATAGTTTTAATATTCACCGCTTTTAGCTCTCGGCCTCGCATGTCTAAATAAATACTGTCATCGTGCACTTCTAATAACGCATTGGTTGCACGCAGTTTTTCAATTACCGGCTCAAGTGAATGAAAGTCGGTCATTTTACATAGTACTTCGCCACCGGCCATCGCTGCAGCCACTAAAAAGGTACCGGTTTCAATACGATCCGGTAATATGCGGTGCTCACAACCTGATAGGCGCTCAACCCCTTCAATCTCAATACGGCTTGAGCCCGCACCACTGATTTTAGCCCCCATAGCAATTAAGCAATTAGCTAAATCGATGATTTCGGGCTCGCGCGCTGCATTTTCTAGTACTGTTTTACCCTCGGCGAGCGTTGCCGCCATCAGTAAGTTTTCAGTAGCACCTACGCTGATCATTTCCATGAAAACTTCAGCGCCTTTTAAGCGACCATCTACTTTGGCATTAATATAACCGTTTTCAACGGTTATTTGAGCACCCATACGCTCTAAGCCTTGAATATGAATATCAACCGGGCGCGCACCAATAGCACAGCCACCAGGTAAGGATACTTGTGCCTCACCAAATCGAGCGACTAAAGGGCCAAGTGCAAGCACTGACGCACGCATTTGCTTTACTAAGTCATAAGGCGCTAACGTGCTATTTACCGTTGCACCATCAATAATGAGTGAATCGCCCTGCCACTGAACATCAGCGCCTAACGTTTTCAGTAAGGCTTCGGTCGTGATGATATCGCGAAGATGTGGTACGTTAGTGAAAGTACTTTTGCCATCAGCTAATAAAGCTGCAAATAGAATCGGAAGAGCTGCGTTTTTAGCGCCAGAAATAGTTACTTCACCAGCCAGTGAAGTGCCACCTTGAATTACAAATTGATCCATCTAAGGGGCCTTATTTATTGCGGTAAAATGAATTTTTGCTCACGCTTCCACTCTGTCGGAGTAAAAGCGCGGATAGAAACAGCATGAATGGTACCGTCTGAAATAGTGTTCATTAATGGGCCATACACTAGCTGTTGCTTTTTAACACGACTTAATCCGTCAAAGCATTCACCGACAGCGATTACTTCATAATGACTGCCATTGGCTTTTACATGTACTTCAGCTAACTGAAGTTCGTCGCGTAATAATGTTTCGACTTGACTCGTTTCCATAACTCTCACTCAAATAGGGTTGTAACCTGGCCTAACTGCATAAGGTTTTGCAGTTGTTCAGGTGGGTTTTGCAATTCAAGGCGAATGCCTTGTTGCTTAAATTCTGTAAAAGAGTGAATTAACCAAGCTAAGCCGGCTGTGTCAACCCTTGTCACCTCACTTAGGTCAAAATAAAGGGTTTTATGCTCAGTTTGTCGCTTAGTGTTCAGAAGCCGTTCATTGCCAATTGAATTATGAGTCAATTCACCACTGACTCGTAGATGCTGTTCATCGACTTGGCTGATTGCCAATTTAGTCATTTGTGTCGCTGCCTCTAAACTGAACCGGTAACTTACTTTTTTGCTCTAACAGGTCGCTAACGTGGTCAATACCTTGTTGGCGTAAAATGCCCTGAAGCTCACTTTGTTTTGCATCAAGTAAGCTAATGCCTTCAGCAATCATATCGTAAGCGCGCCATTCGCCACTTCTATCTTCACGTACTTTAAAATCAATTTTAATATCAGGCTTACCGGCTTCTACAATTTTGGTTTTTATCATCACCACATCTTTGCCTTTAAAAGGCTGCTCGGCAGCAAATTCAACTTGTTGATTAGTATACTGGGTAAAAACGCCAGCATAAGTGGCAACAAGGTACTCTCTAAACGCGCCAATAAAACGCTGAATATCTTCAATTGCTTTTGCTTTTTCTGCTTTGTCGGTAATGGCGCGTACCTTAGATACTTCGCTACCTAACACTCTCAGTGCAGCATATTTGTAGTCAATGTAGGGCATCAGTTCTTCTTCAACGATGACCCGTAAATGCTCTTTGTTAGTGGTTATTAACGGCTGGTCTTTGGTAATACGCTCAAAGGTATTATCAGCAACCTGACGTACCATTTTATTAGGATCAGTCAATTTCACTTCACCGGCATGTACACTTTGTACTAGCGTGACAGTTACTAATGCGATACTTGCTAAAAATGTTTTCAACATAATAATTACTCACTACCTTGGTTGAATAAAAACTGGCCTATTAATTCTTCTAGTACCAATGCTGACTTGGTATCTGTAATAGAATCGCCGTTGGCTAATGCTTTACTTTGAACACCAAATAAATCGTCAATGGCTTGATCTTGTTCGCTGTTCGCTACATCTTCGCCTAAGCATCGCTGTTTAGCTGAATCTGATGCGATAACGGGGTTAATTCCTAAATATTGTTCACCTAAAATACCCGAGGTTAAGATAGAGATGGAACTAGTGTCTGAAAAACGACACAAATACTGCGCATCAATGCTCATATTTACTACTGGTAAAAACTCTTGTGGATGCACATAAATTGACTCTACACGACCAATAACAACGCCGCCCACCTTAATGGGTGCACGTGTTTTTAATGATCCTATATTTTCAAACTTGGCGTTCAATGTGTAGGTTTCACCTGAGCCGCTAATACCCGAATTAGCCACTTTGAGCGCCAGCATTGAAAATGCCAAAATGCCCAATGCTACAAAAAAACCAACTAAAATTTCTAATTTCCGTGAATTCATTATTTAATACCCTATTAGCTGGTAAACATTACCGCTGTCAAAATAAAGTCAAAACCTAATACCGCTAGTGATGAGTGCACCACTGTCTCTGTTGTTGCCTTGCTGATCCCCTCTGATGTGGGAACACAGTCATACCCTTTGTAAAGCGCAATCCAGGTAACAACAATCGCAAATACGATACTTTTAATTAAACCGTTTAGTATGTCTTTTTCAAACGACACCTGAGATTGCATAATTGACCAGAAACTTCCCGTATCAACGCCTAGCCAATCAACCCCCACTAAATGAGCACCAATAATAGCTACAGCAGAAAAAATAAGTGCCAACATTGGCATACTAATCAAACCAGCCCAAAACCGTGGCGCTATAATTCGTCTAAGCGGGTCAATGGCCATCATCTCAAGCGATGATAACTGTTCGGTGGCTTTCATTAAGCCAATTTCAGCGGTTAACGCACTGCCTGCCCTACCGGCAAATAATAATGCGGTTACTACTGGCCCAAGTTCACGTAATAAACTGAGTGCCACTAAAGGGCCTAGGCTGTCTTCAGCGCCAAAATCAACTAAAACAGTATAGCCTTGCAGGGCTAATACCATGCCGATAAATAATCCCGACACAACAATAATCAACAGCGATTGTGAACCAACCATGTAAAGTTGGCGCACGAGTAAAGGTGTGCCTTTTTTAAAATTGGGTACATGCCATAACGCACTTGCCAGCATTTGGGTTGAACGCCCCAGTGCAGCAAATCGGCCCAGCGTTTTGTGGCCTATTTTTTGTAGTAAATCCAACATTACTGCTGCTCTCCTAACAGTTCATCTGCATAGGTTTGTGCTGGATAATGAAATGGCACTGGACCATCTGATAACCCTTTTAAAAACTGTTGAACAAGTGGTGATTCGTGCTCTCGCATCTGCTCTGGTGTACCACTGCCAATAACGCCTTGTTCAGCAATAATAATAACGTGGTCGGCAATACTCATTACTTCTGTCACATCGTGCGTGACAATTAAAGAAGATAAGCCAAGTACTTCGTTTAAAGATTTGATCAGCTTAACTAAAACCCCCATTGAAATAGGGTCTTGTCCTGCAAAAGGCTCATCATACATAATAAGTTCAGGATCAAGCGCTATAGAGCGAGCCAAAGCTGCACGACGTGCCATACCGCCAGATAACTCTGAAGGCATTAAATCTTTAGCACCACGTAAGCCAACAGCTTGTAGTTTCATTAATACCACTAAACGGATTAAATCTTCACTGAGTTGCGTGTGCTCTCGAATGGGGAATGCAATGTTATCGAACACCGACATATCAGTAAATAAGGCACCGCTTTGAAATAACATACTCATGCGTTTACGTGCCGCGTAGAGCTCTTTACGGGACATGGCAACTATGCTGTCTTTTTTAAATAAAATATCACCGGAGTCGGGTTTGAGCTGGCCACCAATTAAGCGCAGCATCGTGGTTTTGCCAATTCCGCTTGGCCCCATAATGGCAGTAATTTTACCCTCAGGTACGTCAAAGCTCATATTTTTATATATGACCCTATCGCCTCTAGAAAAGGTAACATCCTTGACTTCAACTATTGATTGCGACAAGTCGCTCTCCATAACAATACTCTCTCATATTTCTATTTTAAGGGTTTTTTAACCAATATGGAAAAAACAATTCGTAAGATTTTGTAATAGTGTCGCAAAAACAGTTATAAGATTGATTCAAGCAGCCTTAACTTTGGCTTAAAATTTCATATAAAAAGCGCCAAAGAATACTTAAAATAACCGCCTAATGTATTACACCTTATTCTTTTATTTATACTTTTATGGTGGCTTTTGTTACTATTCGCGCTATCTGAATTTACATTAATTGGCTTATCACAATGGTTACCTCGTTTGTCATTTTAATTCTTGGTTTTGCGGCTCTCGTATGGAGTGCAGACAGGTTTGTTTATGGTGCAGCAGCACTGGCTAAAAACTTTGGCGTGCCAACGCTAATTGTAGGTTTAACCGTGGTAGCTATGGGCTCTTCAGCGCCTGAAATGATGGTATCGGCTTCAGCAGCTTTGGCAAATAAAACCGATACTGCCGTGGGTAATGCAGTTGGTTCAAACATCACTAACATCTTATTAGTTTTAGGTATTACCGCCCTTTTAAGACCCTTATCAGTATCTTCAAGTACGTTAAAACGTGAAATACCACTGGTACTGCTGGTCTCCATTGCAACTTGGTATATTTTTTCAGATAACTATTTTTCATTTTTTGAAGGTGCAGCCTTATTATTTGGCTTTGTTGTTTTTATTGGCGGACTTATTTTTGTCTCACTGCGAGCTAAAAACCAAGACGATCCGTTTGTGAGCGAAGCCTGTGACGAAGTACCTGACAATGTACCAACCAAAAAAGCTGTTTTTTGGCTGGTAGTGGGTATGATTTTACTGCCGGTTAGTTCACACTTTTTAGTTGGCTCAGCCGTTGATATCGCAAAATATTTTGGCTTAAGTGACTTGGTGATTGGTTTGACCATTATTGCTATAGGCACCAGCTTACCTGAACTTGCAGCTTCAATTGCAGGTGTACTTAAAAATGAAGATGACTTAGCGCTGGGTAACATAGTTGGTTCGAATATTTTTAATATTTTAGCGGTATTACCGCTGGCAGGATTAATTAATCCATCGGTTATTGACGCATCAGTAGCTAACCGTGATGTTATTATTATGATTGGCGCAACCTTGGCGCTAATTGCTATGTCATTGAACTTTAGAGGTCAAAGACGTATCAATAGAATAGAAGGTGGCTTGCTCATCGTCGCATTTATGATTTACCAAGGTTATATTTTTAGTCAAGTAGGATAGCCCATGGCAACGCTAAACTTTATTCAACAAGGGTTACGTGTTCTAGAGATTGAACGCCAAGCACTCAGCGATATTACACAATACGTTAATGAAAGCTTTAACCAAGCCTGTCAATTAATGTATGACTGCTCAGGTCGTATTATTGTTATTGGCATGGGTAAATCAGGCCATATTGGTAACAAAATAGCCGCCACTCTTGCCAGTACCGGCAGCCCCGCATTTTTTGTTCACCCGGGTGAAGCAAGCCATGGTGATTTAGGAATGATCACAGCAAATGACGTGGTTATCCTCATTTCAAACTCTGGTGAAACCAGCGAAGTACTTAATATTATTCCAGTATTAAAGCGCATTGGTGCCAAAATGATTGCCATGACAGGCAACCAAGGCTCAACCATGGCAACATTGGCAAATGTGCATGTGTGTATTAAAGTTGAACAAGAAGCCTGCTCATTAGGCTTAGCACCTACTGCAAGTACCACTGCCACACTCGCTATGGGTGATGCCATGGCGGTGGCATTATTAGAAGCACGCGGCTTTACTGCTGATGATTTTGCACTATCGCACCCTGGTGGTAGCTTAGGCAAGCGATTACTCTTAACTCTTAAAGATGTTATGCACAGCGGTATTCACACGCCTATTATTAATGAAACGCAAACCATTAAAGACGCCTTAATTGAAATGTCAGCCAAAGGGCTTGGCATGACCGCTATTATAAATAGTAATCAGCAATTATCGGGGTTGTTTACCGATGGTGATTTACGCCGTATTTTAGAGCAACGTATTGACATTCATAGCACTGAAATTAATGTTGTGATGACCAAGTCGTGTACTACAGCTACCCAAGAGATGCTCGCGGCTGAAGCGTTAAATATTATGGAACAAAAACGTATTAATGGTTTAATTGTAATTAATGAGCATAATCAACCGATTGGCGCACTAAATATGCAAGACTTACTTAAAGCCGGAGTGCTATAAATGCAATTTGAAGATCTCTATCAACCGCTAAGTGATGATGCAAAGGCGCGCGCAAAAAAAGTAAAGCTATTAATTTGTGATATTGATGGTGTATTTTCTGATGGCCGTATTTACCTTGGAAACCAAGGTGAAGAACTCAAAGCATTTAACACCAAAGACGGATTTGGTATTAAAGCCCTGATTAACAGCGGTTTTGAAGTCGCCGTAATCACTGGGCGCCATTCTCATATAGTGCAGCAACGTATGAGCAGTTTAACCGTACAACATATATATCAAGGCCAAGAAGACAAGCTTATAGCCTATCAAGAATTAAAACAAAAATTAGCGCTTAGCGATGAGCAAATTGCTTATATAGGTGATGATGGCCCAGACATGCCAGTAATGGAGCAAGTCGGTTTTGCGGTTGCCGTAAACGATGCTCATCCACTTATTAAACGTTTATCACATTATGTAACCCAACTGCCCGGCGGTTTTGGGGCGGTAAGAGAGCTGACAGACTTACTTATGCTCGAAAATAACAAGCCACTAACTAGCCAAGGAACGAGTTCATGAATGTAGCGCGCATTATACTGAGCGTTTTATTCATAAGCTGTATGGTTTGGCTCTGGTATCCTTATTTTACTAAGGTTGATATTACTGCAAGCGAAGAAACACAAGTTATTGCTAAGCCTGATTATACCGCTATTGAGCTAAAACAAACGGCTTATAATGAACAAGGTAAAGTGAGCCATAAGGTAACTGCGGTAAAAATGGAGTTGTATCAACAACTCGGTTTTACCTTTTTTGAAAAGCCTATATTCACTTTATACAACGAGCAGCAAACATGGCGTATTAACGCCGATGAAGCCACCCTCTACGACGACCGTCAACTGGTGTTAGAGGGTAATGTAACCGCTCAAAACTTAGTAGATAACGCCATGATCGATACGATCACCGCCCAGACCATCAATGTTGATATAAAACTATTAACCATGCAATCACAGCAGCCTGTCGTTATTACAGGACCTAATTTAAAAATCACAGGTAAAGGCCTTGAGGCCGATTTAAAAACCGAGGTGATTAAACTTATTAACCATACGCGAACCCTATATTATGACCAATAACCTATTTAAAATTTTAATTGTTCCCTCACTATTAATTGCTTTTAACAGTAATGGCGCTGAACCTGCTGAAGCCCCCGCTGCTAATCAAATTTCAATTAGTGCAGATAAGCAAGAAGGTCAATTAAAAGAAAACGTAGGCATTTTTGAGAAAAATGTTGAAATTATTCATGGTAATCGCCGTATCACAGCTGACCGTTTAGAAGTGCATAAACGCGATGACCTAGGCGATAACAAACAGTTATTAATTGCCACAGGCAGCCCTGCATATTTTGAAGAAACACAAGCCGATGGCACCATAATGAGCGCCAGTGCGAATGAAGTGCGTTACGATGTGTCGCTGCGTTTTTTAACCTTAATCGGCGATGCAAGCATTGCTCAAGCAGGTCAAAAAATAACAGCTAAAAGTATCACTTACGATATCGGGCAGCAGTTAATTAGCGCAGAAAAAGACGAAAACTCAACAGACCGTGTACACACTATTTTAGTGCCTGTTGAAAATAAAAAAGAAGATGATAAAGGCCAACCATGAGCACATTAAAAGCAGAGCTATTAGCTAAAAGCTACAAAGGTCGTGAAGTTGTAAAAAACGTTGGCCTAGAGGTTGAAGCTGGCAGTATTGTGGGGTTACTTGGCCCTAATGGTGCAGGTAAAACCACCACTTTTTATATGATTGTAGGCCTTGTCCCTAGTGATAAAGGCAAAATATCAATTGATGATAAAGATATTACTTTATTACCGATGCACAGCCGAGCGCGTTTAGGGATTGGTTATCTACCGCAAGAGTCGTCTATTTTTAGAAAGCTGACTGTTTATCAAAACTTAATGGCTATCTTAGAAACACGTAAAGAATTAAATAAACAACAACGCGAAGATACCTTAAATAATTTACTTGATGAATTTAGCATTCAGCATATCCGCGACAGCCAAGGTATGGCCTTATCAGGTGGTGAACGTCGCCGCGTTGAAATTGCTCGCGCGTTAGCAGCAAACCCTAAATTTATCCTTTTAGACGAACCCTTTGCGGGGGTTGATCCTATCTCAGTATTAGATATTAAAAAGATTATAGAGCATCTTAAAAACCGTGGCATTGGCGTACTTATTACAGACCATAACGTGCGCGAAACACTTGATGTTTGTGAAAAAGCCTACATAGTTTCTCATGGGGAGTTAATTGCATCAGGCACTCCTGAATACGTATTAAACGATAAAACAGTACGCGATGTTTATTTGGGCGAGCAGTTCAAGCTCTAATATGTGTGTTATTACACTAAGCATCTGCTAAGATTAATTATACTTAGGTCTGTTGACCTTTCAAGGTTGAATTTTCAGCAGTTTGTTTGGTATTTAGGCAAGGCAGAGTCTATGTGGTGTGATATTCCCCATAAATAGGCGATAACGCAGCATCAATGCCAAACAGGCGCTGCCCTTCGGGTTCTGCCTAGGGACGATTTACTCTTTGTTGCCTACATGGATGTAGGTAAGGAGCGTGAGCAGGACGCGGAAGCTTTGCTCGGTTTTGACTTAGCCCACTAGGTTACAAACCTCGCGCCGCAATTAAACCGCCCCTAGTTTGAACAAATTTTAATCCGTAAAGGTCAACAGACCGTAATTTAAAAGGATTGTTAGAGATACATGAGGCAATCATTACAGCTGCGCATGGGCCAGCAACTTACAATGACTCCACAGTTGCAACAAGCAATTCGCTTATTGCAACTCAGTACATTGGATCTCCAGCAAGAAATTCAAGAAGCGCTCGATAGCAACCCCTTGCTTGAAGTTGAAGAACATGATTACAGCGAAGACACTGCAGGTAAAAACGAACAAAAAGCCGATAACGATGACTTAACGCTAAGTGCCTCAGCTGACGATAAACCTAGCGAGTATGAGCAAGATAGCGGCGAAGCAATGACCAAAGACACCATTAGCGATGATATGGCTATGGATGTTACTTGGGATGAATATATGAGCGCTGCGCCTGCCTCTTCATCGGGTCCAATGCCAGAAGATGAATCTATTTATCAAGGCTCTTCGACTGAAACGCTGCATGAGTATTTAATGTGGCAACTTCAACTGACGCCGTTTAGTCCTACCGATGAAGCGATAGCTATTGCAATTGTAGAAGCTGTGGACGACTCAGGGATTCTAACCCTTAGCTGTGAAGAAATATTAGAAAGCTTTAACCAAGAAAACGACGGCGAAGATGAAGTTGAACTTGACGAAATAGAAGCGGTACTAAAGCGTATTCAACTATTTGATCCAGTGGGAATAGCCGCGCGTAGTTTACAAGAGTGCTTGTGTATTCAGCTAAATCAATTTGATAAAGACACACCTTTTTTAAACGAAACAAAAATGATCTTAACCGATCATATTGATTTACTTGCTGCACGTGACTATCGCACGTTGATGAAAAAAACAAAGCTTAAAGAAGATGAGCTAAAAGAAATCATGACGTTGATTCATACGCTCAGCCCAAAACCGGCAGACACTATTGTTAGAGAAGAGTCTGAATACGTTATTCCTGATGTGTCGGTTAAAAAAGTTAAAGGTCGTTGGGTAGTTGAATTAAATCCAGATAGCATGCCTAAGATCAGAGTAAATAGCCAATATGCAGCTATGTCGCGTACGGTTAAATCAAGTGGTGATAGCCAGTTTATTCGCTCGCACTTACAAGAGGCTAAATGGTTTATAAAAAGCTTAGAAAGTAGAAATGACACGCTACTTAAAGTAACCAACTGTATTGTGCAGCAGCAACAGGCCTTTTTTGAACACGGCCCTGAGGCTATGAAGCCTATGGTGCTTAACGATGTGGCTGAAATGGTGGAAATGCATGAGTCGACTATATCGCGTGTTACTACGCAAAAATACATGCATACACCACGTGGCATTTTTGAGCTTAAATATTTCTTTTCAAGCCATGTAAGTACTGAAAATGGTGGCGAATGTTCATCAACAGCAATACGTGCATTAATTAAAAAATTAATCGCTGCAGAAAACTCAGCTAAACCATTGAGTGATAGTAAAATTGCAGATATATTGGCAGAGCAAGGAATTAAAGTAGCGAGGAGAACCATTGCAAAATATCGCGAATCTCTAGCTATTCCCCCGTCTAATCAACGTAAAAGTTTGATTTAAGGCGTACAACAAAGAGGAAAATGTTTATGCAACTGAATTTAACTGGTCGCCATGTAGATATTACCGACTCGCTTAGAGACTACGTAAATAGCAAATTTTCGAAGTTACAGAGGCACACTGATCACATAACGAATGTGCACGTTATTCTCGATGTAGAAAAACTAAACCAAAAAGCTGAAGCAACCGTTCATGTTAGTGGCGCTGAGATTTTTGCTTCTACTGAGCATCAAGATATGTATGCCGCTATAGACTCGCTCATTGACAAGCTAGATCGTCAAGTAATTAAACACAAAGAGAAACTTGCTCGACACTAACACTATGAAACTAAGCTCACTTATCTGTCAGGACTGCAGTAAAGCTGCGGTCCTTTTTAATAGTAAAAAAAGAATTTTAGAATTTATCAGTGAATTGGCTCACAATAAACTGCCCTATTTAACACAACAAGATATTCTTAATGCATTAACTGCAAGAGAAAAGCTTGGAAGCACAGGCATTGGTCGAGGCATTGCTATTCCACATGGTCGCATGAGCGGTGCTCAAGAGCCCCTAGCTTTGATTTTAGTGAGCGAAACAGCTATTAATTTTGATGCGATTGATAACCGGCCGGTTGACATTTTTGTCGCGTTAATTGTTCCCGATGGCGATAATCAGCAGCATTTGAAGACGCTAGCCACGATTGCTGATAAGCTCAATGATAAAGAATTTTGTAAACAGTTACGCGCCGCCAAATCGGATAGCGAACTGTATCAGGTTATCGTCAGTCAATCGTAGTAATAAAGAAAGGTGATAAATGGAATTAATAATTATAAGCGGTCGTTCAGGCTCAGGTAAATCTGTGGCGTTACGCGTTGTGGAAGACTTAGGTTATTATTGTGTAGACAATATTCCTCTTAATTTATTACCATCATTAGTGCGCAGCGTTTCCGACAGTTATAATAAAATTGCTGTGAGTGTTGATGTGCGTAATCTACCTAAAGAGCAACAGCAATTTAATGAAATACTCGAATATTTACCTGGTTTTACTAAACCAACGGTATTTTATTTAGACAGTGACGATCAAACATTAATAAAACGTTTTTCAGAAACGCGACGTCTCCACCCTTTATCTATTGATTCTTTGCCGCTTGATTTAGCCATAAAAAAAGAAAAACAACTACTTGATGTATTGATTAACCGTGCTGATTATATGATTGATACCACGGATTTAAGTGTGCATCTGCTTGCTGAATCTATTCGTGAAAAAATACTCGGAAAAAAAGATAAACAACTGATCATTACCTTTGAGTCATTTGGTTTTAAACACGGCATCCCTAAAGAAGCAGATTACGTATTCGATGCCCGTTTTTTACCAAACCCGCATTGGGAGCCTGAACTTAAGCCACTTACGGGGCTGGACCAACCAGTAAAAGACTACCTAGCAAGTCACAGTATAGTGCAAAAATTTACATGGCAAATTCAAACATTTGTGCAAACATGGCTGCCGCATTTAGAACGAAATAACCGCAGCTACTTAACCATTGCAATTGGCTGTACCGGTGGGCAACACCGCTCTGTTTATTTAGCGCAAACCATTGCTGAAAGCTTTGCAATGAGTCATCCTAATGTAAAAATTCGCCACCGAGAACAAGAATAAAATCAAAGCTTGCGAGAACATGTCATGCGCTTAGAAAATACATTTTTAATAAAAAACAAATTAGGATTACACGCTAGAGCGGCGACAGTATTAGCTCAGCTTTCTGTGCAATTTGATGCCACAATCACTTTATTTCAAGATGACAAACAAGCCGCTGGCGATAGCGTGCTGGCACTTATGTTACTCGAAAGCAGCCAAGGCAAAGAAGTTAAGGTGGTATGCGAAGGCCCCGACGCTGAGCCTGCACTTAGCGCAATAGGTGAGCTCATCGACCAACGATTTAATGAGCAAGAATAAAAAAGTTCATTATTAACTCATCATCCTAAGCTTAGGTTAATAGTGGTTGAGTTAGTTTGCTCACATAAAGTAAGATAAACTAAAATTGAATAGCATTTATACCCTTCCAGCATGTAATACAATTTAATTAAGGACGCCAATGCCTGAAGCTTTAGAACAAGATATTCCACTACAACAGCTAAAACAGGTGACTAAGTCACTAAATAGTGGTCAATTTGTTCAAGTTAGACGCATGCTGGCAAAAACGGCGCCTTGTGATACCGCACTTCTTTTAGAATCATCCCCGCATAAAATTCGCCGTATGCTCTGGCAGCTTGTTGATCCTGATGTACAAGGTGATGTGCTTGAAGAGCTTTCTGAAGATGTACGTTTGGGCATTATTGCGCAAATGGCACCCGAGCACATTGCTGCTGCAACCGAAGACATGGGCCATGATGACTTAGGGGAAGTACTACGTAGCCTACCTGACACTGTTTATAAAGACGTTGTTAGCGCTATGGATATTCAAGATAGAGAACGTGCAACGCAGGCTTTATCGTATCAAGAGCGCTCTGCTGGCGCATTGATGAATATAGATACCGTTACTATTCGCCCCGATGTGACTCTAGATGTGGTACTGCGTTATATTCGCTTACGCGGCGAATTACCTGAGGGTACAGATGACTTATATGTGGTTGATGAAAATAACTGCTTTTTAGGCGCCCTATCGCTGAGCACTTTATTAACTAATCCCCCTGAAAAAATTGTTCATGAGTTAATGGATGAAGACTGTGAGTCTATTCCTATTTCAATGGATGAGAGCGAAGTTGCACAATTGTTTGAGCGTCATAACTGGATATCGGCACCGGTTGTTGATGACAACGCACACTTGCTTGGGCGGATCACCATTGATGATATCGTTGATGTTATTCGTGAAGACGCTGAGCACAGTTTACTGGGTTTAGCGGGTTTAGATGATGAAGAAGATACCTTTGCACCTGTGTTGAAAAGCTCTAAAAAGCGCTCAATTTGGCTGGGTGTAAACTTACTAACTGCATTGCTGGCTGCAATTGTGGCAAGCTTTTTTGAAAACACCTTAGCTATATTACCAATTCTTGCTGTGCTCAATGGTATTGCCCCGTCAATGGGTGGGGTTGCAGGCAGCCAAACCTTAACTTTGGTTATTCGCGGTATCGCGGTGGGCCATATCAACCAAACTAACCAACGTTTTTTATTATTAAAAGAACTCGCTATCGGCGCGATTAACGGTATGGTTTGGTCTATCCTAATTGCCGGTGTCGTTGCGCTTTGGCAATGGGATTTCAAACTCGGTGGTGTTTTAGCGTTTGCTATGTTTATGAATTTAGTTGCAGCAGGTATTGCGGGTGCTAGTATCCCACTATTGCTTAAAAAAATGAAAATAGATCCAGCACTTGCTGGCAGTGTGGTACTAACCACGGTAACTGATATTGTTGGTATATTTGCCTTCTTAGGTACTGCGACTTGGTTATTGATTTAATCTTTTTATAAACGTTTTTAAACAAAAACACCGCATCAATACGCGGTGTTTTTGTTTAAGCCGATAGTTACTTTACATAAGTTAAGGCTACTTAGCGCGCTGGCGATTACCACCTACCTTAGGTTTAGTGTTGGCTTTTTTAAACTGGCTAAAGCCAGTATGACGAGTCAGCGCAGGACGACCGCCCTTGTTACCTTTTCCGCCTTTGGTTTGTCTTTCATCTCGCCCTTCTTCAGGGACTAAACAGTTAGGTCCTTTACCAATAAGCTTGGCTTTGCCCATGTTACGCAGGGCTTCGCGGATCATTGGCCAACCGGCAGGATCGTGATAGCGTAAAATCGCTTTATGCAAACGACGTTGGCGCGCTCCCTTAGGCACAGCTACTTGCTCCGTATTATTTTTAATATTACGTAGCGAGTTCATTTCTGTGTGGTAAATGGTGGTAGCGTTGGCCATCGGTGATGGATAAAAATTTTGTACCTGATCAAGCTTAAAATCATTCGATTTCAACCATAAAGCCATGTTTACCATGTCTTCATCTTTAGTCCCCGGGTGAGCAGAAATAAAGTATGGAATTAAATACTGCTTTTTACCCGCTTCTTTTGAGTACTTATCAAATAACGCTTTAAATTCATCATAGGCGCCCATACCTGGTTTCATCATTTTTGATAATGGGCCATCTTCTGTGTGTTCTGGGGCTATTTTTAAATATCCACCAACATGATGGGTTACTAGCTCTTTAACGTAACGAGGATCACGTACTGCAAGGTCATAACGCACGCCCGAAGCAATTAAGATCTTTTTGATCCCTTTAACCTCACGCGCCTTTTTATATAAGTCGATAGTGGGTGTGTGATCGGTATCCATATGCTTACAAATATCAGGATACACACACGACAAGCGACGGCACGTACTCTCTGCTTTTTTACTGGTACAACGCAGTTTGTACATATTTGCAGTTGGCCCACCTAAATCAGAGATAACCCCAGTAAAGCCCGGCACTTTATCTCTAATTTGTTCAATTTCTTCGATAATCGATTCTTGAGAACGGCTTTGTATTATGCGCCCCTCATGCTCGGTAATAGAACAAAACGAACAGCCGCCAAAACAGCCGCGCATAATATTTACCGACGTTTTAATCATATCGTAAGCAGGGATTTTATCATCGCCATAACTTGGATGTGGTATACGCTGGTAAGGTAAACCAAACACGTCATCCATTTCCTGAGTTTCAAGCGGATAAGCCGGCGGATTCACCCAAATAGAACGATCGCCATGACGCTGAAATAACGCCCTTGCACAACCTGGGTTGGTTTCTTGATGTAAAATACGTGATGCATGGGCATACAAAGGCTTATTAACGCTAACCTGCTCAAATGCCGGCAGTTTAACGTAAGTTTTTTCCCACGGCTTAGGACGCGCAGGCTGGATGGTAATTGGTTTTGCAGCTTCTGCTTGTAAATCGATGCCGGCTTGCTTAAATTCTGATTTAGCACAGCCCACATCATCCGCGCCATAAGGATTAGGAATAGGGTCTATTTTACCAATTTTATCAATGGCTGTTGAGTCACTGCCACGCCAACCGGGTAAAGGCTCTTTACGAATAACTGCCGTGCCTCTAACATCCTGTATGGTATCCATGGTTTCACCGGCAGCGATACGATGCGCTACTTCAACTAACGGGCGTTCGGCATTACCATAAATTAAAATATCGCCTTTAGCGTCAAATAATACGCTACGACGTACTTTTTCTTGCCAGTAATCATAATGAGCAATACGGCGCAGACTGGCTTCAATGCCCCCTAACACTAATGGCACATCTTTGTAGGCTTCACGACAGCGTTGTGAATAAATGATCACTGCGCGATCTGGGCGTTTACCGCCGACATTTCCTGGTGTGTATGCGTCATCATGGCGCATTCGTTTTTCAGCGGTGTAACGATTAATCATCGAGTCCATATTACCGGCTGTAATACCAAAAAATAAGTTAGGCTTACCCAATGCCATAAAGGCATCTTTAGAGTTCCAATCTGGTTGAGCAATAATACCCACTCTAAAACCTTGCGCTTCTAGCACTCGGCCAATTACGGCCATCCCAAAACTAGGATGGTCTACATAAGCATCACCGCTAATAATAATAATATCGCAGCTATCCCAGCCAAGCGCGTCCATTTCTTCGCGTGTTGTTGGTAAAAATGGAGCTATGCCATAACACTCAGCCCAATACTTGGGGTATGAGAATAAGGCGCGATCAGCTTTTAATGTGCTCATAAAATTGGCCGTTCAATAACAAAAGGCGCGAATTATACCCTATCGACATCCCCGTTGATATAGCACAAAATGAAAGCGCTGATTAAAAATTGTTTACCTTTATTGCATTACTAAAACTAATAAATCATCTAAACTTATTACGGCTAATGTCTGCTTTTGAAATAATACAGGGTAGATAAAATAGATCAAAAGCAACCGCGACTTCGTTAAACTATTAAATAATTAATAATTGATAGACGCTGTAAATTAAAATAGATGAGGAATACCTATTAAACTACTTAAAAAAATAATGCAGTTTTCAATCATTTTACTCCTGGTTTTTGTTGTCGTTGGATTATTGTTACCACAAAATTATCATGTGCAAAAAAGTATAAAGATTAACGCACGCGCTCCCGTAATAAAGTCATTAGTGGAGGACTTTACCCAGTGGTATAAATGGTCGCCCTGGCAACAAATAGACCCTAATATTAAGTTTAATATTGGAGAACCGAGCTCTGGCGCAGGAGCCTACCAATCTTGGGAAGGTAAATGGGGCAAAGGCGAAATGACAATATCATCATTAAGCGATAATGAAGTTGTACTTAGTGTGTTATTTAATCAAGAGCATATTATCACTAGCAAATTGCTATTTAGCCCGCACACAAAAACCGTCACGTGGCATATAGAAGGACAAGCAACGATGCCGCTTATATCTGGCTATGTTGCTATATTTGCTGAAAATATATTAAGCAATATAGTCACCCTAGGGCTAAATAACTTAAAGACGGTAGCCCAACTCAGTGATGCACAAGCAATAATGGAAAGCCATGACAGTCAAAACCGCACAAGCCAGGATTAAACTTGCCAATATTATTGAGTCACTGCTAGGTTACTCGGTCACAAAAGTGAGCAATACGCCTGCCATTGATGAAAAAACCTATAATCCTCAAGGTAAAGCCAAATCGCTTTATAGTATTAATAGCGAGCATTCAATTTTAGCGCGTGCTCAAAAAAGACAAGACTTACTACTGATTAAACAACAACAAAATATTGAGACTATTTTAGCCTTAGCAATGGAGTTTTGTCCTGATGTTGCTTGCGCCAAACAGCCCGATGCTGATTGGGTAGAGCACTTTATAGCCTTATGTGAAGATACCTCAAATCAATCTATGCAAGTGTTGTGGGCAAAAATTTTTACTGGCGAAACCATTAGCCCAGGTACTTTTTCTATTAAAAGTTTACAAACACTCAAGCACATGACCCAGCGCGAAGCCGATTCATTAAGAAAGTGCGTGTCTATTTCTGGGTATAACGAAAAGGATAGTAGCCACCTAATATTCTTGGGGTATTACAAAAAACCCTCGTTATTTGATTTACTAGGCAAGGGTAATAAAGTGTCATTAAGCATAGGTAAAAGCGGCGTGAGCTTTCCAGACGTACTAACTTTAATGGATTTAAACTTGCTGTATCGTAAAGAAATAGAGTCAGCGGCATTAAAAGTAGGACAAGAGTTCACCCTATCCTTTTTATCACAAAAACTAACCTTAAAAGCAAAAAGTAACGATTTGGTGCTTAGCTATTATAAGTTTACTCAAACAGGTGATGAACTATTTAGATTAATGAACTACCCAATTAACAAGGTGTACAAACAGTTAATTGCTTCATCATTTGAAGGGGAGTTTGAATTAGTTTGGCATTCTTTAAAATAGCAAACAGAGATGACTAATAATAAAAGCGTGTGTTAGCTTTTAAAAATAAGAGCCACACAAGGTGGCTCAAAATAATACTTTATTAAAAGTGAACCTGAATACCGGCAAACGGCCCTGATGCATCAATATCAGTATTAATATCATCGACATCATCAAGTTCTAAAACCATAGAGCGGTAGCCCGCTTTAACCGCAACATCAACGGCTAGGTTATCAATAAATTCCCAAGCAATACCCATTTGGTAATCTTGTACTTTACTGTCATCGATGGCTAAAAAGCTGCCTTCAGCAAAAACACTTAAACCACTAAATGGTAAACCCGCTTCAAAACGTCCATATACTAACGGCACAACACCAGAGAACTCTTCGATTTCAGTAAAGTTAGCGCCACCTTGTTGTGATGTACCTGTTACAACAAGCTCACCATCAAACTGCTTAGCATTAAGACCTAAATCAATTGAGATTAAATCGTTATCAAAAATCTCGTAGTAAAAAATATAATCAATATGCGATAAGTCAGTCACTGAATTAACACCTGTGCCTACAACATAATCAGTACCGTTAAAGCTAAATGTGTCTTCAAGCACTGTTGATCCGTTTAATTCAAGCTCAGTGTATTTTAACTTTAAATTTGGCACTAATGGCACTGGGTGCTCAAGCGCAGCGTAATAACTTACAAAAGTTTCATCTTCAAAGTTGAAGTTTTGCAGGGCGTTATTGTTATCAGAAAAGCTACCGTCATTATCTGCTTTCCAACCATCAACCCCTACATATAAACCCAATACAGTGTCGGCTTGTGCTACAGGGGCTAAACATGCCATTGATAAGGCTGCTGCTATACAATACTTTTTCATTTTTTATCCTTGCGCTAATAATTCGCTAAGTTCAATTAGTGCCGCATTGGCTCTAGAAATATAATTTGCCATAACAAGTGAATGGTTGGCGACATAACCAAATCCATTACCGTTTAAAATCATTGGGCTCCATACCGTTTCTTGGGTTGCTTCAAGCTCGCGAATAATTTGTTGCAAGCTGACACGGGCGTTCTTTTTATCAAGCACATCGGCAAAATCATATTCAACCGCCTGTAAAAAGTGCAGTAAAGCCCAAGTGGCCCCACGTGACTCATAAAATACATCATCAATTTCCCACCATGATGTTTTTATTTGTTGTTGTAAAGGCGTATAGGTGGCCTGTGTATTTGAAGAGTTACCGGCGAGGTCAGTGTTAACCTTATCTTGACCCACGCTTGCACTTAAACGCTGACTTAAGCTGCCTAAACGCTTTTCAGCTTCTTTTAACCAACTGCGTAGGTTATCTGCACGAGAGTAAAATTGGCTATCGCGCTCATGCTGATTGGCTATTTGAGAACGATATACCATTAAATAATCAATTCCTTTTTGGTATTCACCCTCAGCACTTGGCCATGCCCATGCTTCAGAGCTGATATTAAATTGTGGCTGAGCTTTTTTGAGCGCTTCGTGTTCAGTTGATTGCGATTGTGAGCGGCTAAAATCTTTTCGCATAGACAACGCTAAATCACGCACCATTTCCAGCGCACCATACTCCCAGGCCGGCATATTGTCCATTATTACGCTCGGTGGTAGCACATCATTTGATAAGTAACCGCCTGATTTAGTTAAAAGCGTATCAGCTACAGTGATGAGTGTTGAAGTTGTTACATAACCTGTGACTAGTTTTTCACTGCGTTGCTGCGCTTGTTGCTTAGCATTTTGCACAACATCAAAACGTGAAGGCTCTATACTCCAGTACACTGCAATGGCGTAAAACACGACAAATAACAGTACCAGTGCCGTTATTATTTTTCCTTTATGCTGTGACATTTATCCTCCTAATGATGACTATGATCTTTCGATGCTTTTACCGACTCTGCTTGTGAGGCTAACGAAACGACTTTTGCATTGGTAAATACTCGGTTCCCGTCTTCAAAATATAGCGTGAGTTTACGGTCTTGACCTACTTTTAACGGTTCTTGTGGTTCAAATACCATTAAATGATAGCTGCCTGGCTTAAAATCAAGTTGTTGGTGAGCTTTAATAAGCAATGATTCGACTTTTTGCATTTTCATCATACCGTCAGCGTGAACGTGCTCATGAATTTCAACACGCCCTAGGCCATCAATTGTCGCTTTAGTCAACGTTGCTGGTACATTGCTGTGGTTTTTAATACTAAAGTAAGCCACACTCGCTTTGGTTGCCGGCAAAAACTCTCTTACTTGCGCATGTGTTACTTGTAGCTGCGCAACAACACTATCGTGTTCATGTCCTTCGTGCGCCATTAACGAAGACGAAAAAACCCCCACCATTAATGCACTTGCTATCGAAATACATTGTTTAATCATCAGTAAAATCCTTGTTAAAACAAAAAATATAGCTCAAATTTATCATAATTCCCCTATGTTAGGCAGCTAATTTAAGCTCAAGAGACGACTTTTTTGTTATCTGCGATTAACCAACACAGCCCTGCTACAAACAATAACGGCCAAGCAATCATCAATGATCCGAGTGAACTACCCATCGACGCCACTCCGTGTCGATCAATGGGCTTCTACAGCCTTGACTTAGAGACTAGGCTGCTTCTTTTTTCTCAGTTCCAACAGCAAACTTCGATAGCTCGAAGACTTTCGTTTTAATGGCTGATTTCTGCTGAGATGTGGGGGTAACCCTTGCGACGATCCCAGCCGCAATCAAATCTAATTCACCTGTTTTTGCTATGCTTTTAGCCGCTGACAAGTCTCAGTTTTGGTAAGTTTCACAAGCCGTACATATAAAAAAGCTAAAATAGTACCAGCCAGTGCCACCATCGCCGCGCCAACTAACCCCATCGTCACTAAAGTAACAATCGCAATAACAACGATAATAGCAACTAATGCACCAATGAGCTCTATACCTGTCCAGCTAATATCTGAGATCCATAGCGGAAACTGCCACACATCAAAGTGAATAATTGAACCGCTATTAATTAAAAACAACGCAACAATAACTAGGCACACGGCGAATGTTTTCATGCTACTCTCCTTACACTGCTTTTTCTTCAAGGCAACAGTGAGCAATTAAATAACCTAGCGCCACTGCAAACGGAAAACTTAAAAATAATAAAACAGTCACTAAGCGAGTAGACCATACCGGAAAGTCTAGTCGGTAAGCTAACCCACTACAGACGCCTGATATTTTTTTGTTAAGCGTATTTTTGTACCAACGACGGTGTGTATTAAAACTATTCATAACAATCTCCTTAGGCTGTTTGTTTATTAGCAGTATTTAAACTTGCTTTTAAACTAGCCAGTTCTGCATCAATTTTTTCGTTTTTAACCAGTGACTCAATTTGCATAGCTGTATTGCTCGCAGTATCTGTGAGCTCATACGCTTCAACTTGCGACTCTACACTCTCAACACGGCGCTCTATTTGCTCAAATCGTGATAAGGCAAAAGCCACTTTATCGCTTTGTAGTTGCGTATTTATTTTTGCCCTTACCTCAACTACGTTTTCACGCTTTGCAAGTTGTGCTTGCTTTGCTTTTGCCTGCGTCATTTTTTGCTGTAAGCGCTCGCAGTCTTCTGTGATTTTTACAATCGATTGCTGCAATGTTTCAAGCTGCGTTTGCAAGTACTCTATGTTTTGTTCAACTGTGTGTTTTTCGTCTAATGCTGATTTAGCTAAATCGTCACGATTTTTTGCCACAGCATGCTCAGCTTTTAATTGCCAATTTGCGAGCGCTTGCTGTTTGTTACTTATTTGACGTTTAATGCTCTTTTCTTCACATAAAAGTGCAGCTGCCGTACTACGACACTCATTAAGCGCTTCTTGCATTTCAGTAAGCATTAAATTGAGTAACTTTTCTGAGTCTTCTGCTTTATCAAGCATAGCTACGATATTTGCTTGAATGACGTCGTTTACGCGGTTAAATATGCCCATGTTATTCTCCTGATGATTTTTATTTATACATCAACAGGATTCCAAGAGTTATGCCAACAACTTAAAATGGTTTTATTTTCATTAAATATCATGTGGTTAAGTTATTTTAAGTAGGTAAATTAATGACTCGCCACTGAATGAAATTAAGTCGAATTGGCTAATAAATTAAACTTTTGACCAAAATTTGGGATCAAAAAAAGCCACCTGAGGTGGCTTTTTTCTATACAGAGGATCTGCTATTCGGGTACGTAACTTAGTGCTTTATCCATAACACTCAAATCAGCTTGCTTGCCATGGCCATTTTCAGATAAATGGCGTCTAAAACCACGCGCACCGGGTTGTCCCTGAAAAATACCCAACATATGGCGAGCAACATGCCAAAAGTTAGCGCCTAAACGCATCTCTTCTTCAATGTAATCATACATAGAGCGCACAACATCATGACGTGACTGAGTATTAGCAGCATCTCCATATATTTTTTCATCCACTTCATTTAGCATAAATGGATTACTGTAAGCCTCTCGCCCAACCATCACCCCATCTATGTACTGTAAATGCTCAAGACTTTGCTCAATGGTTTTAACACCGCCATTAATACTTAAATCAAGTTGTGGATAATCTTTTTTAAGCTGGTAAACACGGGGGTAGTTAAGCTCAGGAACTTCGCGATTTTCTTTTGGACTCAACCCCTTTAGCCATGCCTTACGGGCATGAATAATAAAATCATCACAGCCTACTTTATGCGATGCTTCAATAAGCGCACATAAAAATTCATAGGAATCTTGCTCATCAATACCAATGCGCGTTTTTACCGTAACAGGAATACTGACTTCACTTTTCATTGCAGCAACACACTCTGCCACAAGCTCGGGCTCTGCCATTAAACAGGCACCAAAACGCCCATTTTGCACACGATCTGATGGGCAACCTACGTTAAGGTTTATTTCATCATAACCGCGCTCACCTGCAAGCTTAGCGCATTGTGCTAGCGCTTGCGGATCTGAGCCCCCCAGCTGTAGCGCTACTGGGCCTTCATGTTGATTAAAGTGCAAATAGTCACCACGGCCAAACAAAATAGCACCTGTGGTGATCATTTCAGTGTAGAGGACGGTGTGCTTTGTCATTTTACGATGAAACGTACGACAATGGCGATCAGTCCAATCGAGCATGGGTGCCACGCTAAAGCGTCGATTTAAAGTACGTTTATCCAAAATGTAGTCCTCAAAAATTTATAATTTAAGCACAGCTTAAAAGGCGCTGCATTTTACACAAAAGCCCCATGCGCAGCAATATTAAGCAAACACCTGCAAGCCAAAGTATTGTGCGATACCATTTAAAATATTCGTTACTGCGACTGAGCTTAAAATTAACCCCATAATTCGGCTAATAATACTTGCCCCACTATCACCTATTATTTTATGTACATGCGTAGCAAGTAATAACAAAATAAGTACCACCACCAAAACAGCTAACATCATTGATGAAGTAATCATTTGTTCAACCCAGGTATATTCCTCATTGCGTGTCATTAATACCGCACCTAACATGGCACCGGGACTGGCTATTGATGGGATAGCGAGCGGAAAAATAGCGGTTTCAGTGCTGTCTCTAACACTTTTAATTTCAGCTTCAGGCTTGCTTTCACCAAAGGTCATGGAAAGTGCAAAAATTAATAAAATTAAACCACCTGCTATTTGAAATGCCGAGAGCGGGATCTCAATCACATTCAGTAATTGCTCGCCAGCAACTACAAAAAATAACAGCACTAAAGCAGACACACCCACGGCTTTAAAAATCACTTTACGCTTAAACTTGTCGTCATCTCCACGAGTTACGGCGATAAAAACCGGGATTGTGCCAATTGGATCGATAACCGCAAAAAAGAAAATAAATATAGCTAATAGTTCATGCATTAATGAGTACCTTTTCACTAAATCGGTTAATAAAACGCTGCAACTACAATACAGTATGTTAGTATATCACGGCAGCGTAAGGATGAGAGAAGATGAATATAGAATCACTCGTAAGTAAAGCAAAACAAGTGTGCGACAACCGTGGTGCGCGATTCACACCAATTCGCGAGAAGGTATTTCGTTTATTGGCCAGTGCCCAAGGTGGTGTGGGGGCGTACGATTTACTTGAGCAATTGAAAGTCACTGAAACAGGTGCTAAACCTGCAACGATTTATCGTGCTTTAGACTTTTTAGCCGAACTCGGTTTTATTCATAAAATTGAAAGCACCAATGCATTTATGCTGTGTCATCACTTTGATCATATTCATCCTGTTCAGCTATTAATTTGTGATAGCTGCGGCTTTGTTAAAGAGCTGCACTCAACAGTAATTTCACATGAGCTCAATAACTTGGCAGCCGAAAGTGGCTTTGTAGTTTCCGGGCAAACAATAGAAGCACACGGTAAATGTGACGCTTGTCGAGCATAGCTGAGCGACTATAGCTATACTTTACGTATACCCTCTATCAGTACCAATTTAAGGATATATAATATGAATGTAGAGTTCATTAATCCCTTTTTATCTTCTTTGATGAATGTACTGAGCACCATGGCTCAAACTCAGTTAAAACCAGGTAAACCTCGCATTAAAACCGATGAAGTAGCCTGTGGTGATGTATCGGGATTAATTGGTATGGTTGGCCCCCAAACTCGCGGTTCATTTTCAATAACCTTCGACAAAAGTTTAGCGCTGACTATAATGGAACGTATGTTAGGTGAGCGACCTGACAGCATAAATGAAGAAGTCACTGACATGGTCGGCGAAATAACCAATATGGTCACCGGTGGTGCTAAAAACCTATTAGGTGAAAAAGGCTATGACTTTGCCATGGCAACCCCCATTGTTGTGTCTGGTAAAAACCATACTATTACGCATAAAAGTGACGGCAAAAAAATTATTATGCCATTTACCAGTGATGCAGGTAATGCAAACATTGAAGTGAGCTTTGATAAGCTATGAGCTGGTCGCAAACCACGATTACATTAAAGCCTCGCTCGCGGGGCTTTCACTTAATTGATAACGACATACTGACTAAACTCCCACAGCTGAGCCAACTAAAAATAGGTTTATTACACTTATTTATTCAACACACCTCTGCCAGCTTAACCATTAATGAAAATGCCGATCCGACCGTGCGTATGGATATGGAAAGCCACTTCAATCAGTTTGTACCTGAGCGCCAGCCTTATTATCGTCATGACTATGAGGGCGATGATGATATGCCTGCTCATATTAAAACCAGCACTTTAGGTTGCGAGTTAACGATACCTATTAATAATGGTCAATTAGCGCTGGGGACTTGGCAAGGAATATACTTAGGCGAACATCGCGATCATGGCGGGGTTAGGCGTATTATTGCCACTTTGCAAGGCGAAACGTTTTAGGTTTTAGGTTTTAGGTTTTAGGTTTTAGGTTTTAGGTTTTAGGTTTTACAACACAGATCGTTCGCATCCATTGAGCACTTCAAATCTAATAAAAATTATATAAATTAAATTTATAATGATTCACATGTGGATTATTGTTTGCTATTTGAAAATGAATATCTGGAAAGTAAATAAGATTGGAGCGGTACACGAGGCTCGAACTCGTGACCTCGACCTTGGCAAGGTCGCGCTCTACCAACTG